>NZ_JAVUPQ010000070.1:0-22065 GCF_032029835.1 Escherichia sp. AM3
CTGATAGAAACAGAAGCCACTGGAGCACCTCAAAAACACCATCATACACTAAATCAGTAAGTTGGCAGCATCACCATCTACCCGTTCGAAATTGGCCTCTGAAGCGTAAGGCATCGTCAAACCAAACGCAAACCACGGGTTGCCCCGGTTATACATCATCACCAAACCAATCACTGGCAGCGCAATAAACAGGAGATAAATCACCAAATGTCCCAAATGCGCCAGTCCCGTCATCATCGGTTTTGGCTTAGGTATAATCGGCGGGGTTGGGTATTTCAGCCTTAACAAAAGACGAACGACCATCAGCACGAGAATTGAGATGCCACAGGAAACATGAATCATGTTGATGAGTGGCCGATCGCTACGTGGGAAGAAACCACGAAACTCCATTGCGCAATACGCTGCGATAACCAGTAAAAAGACCAGCCAGTGAATGCTGATTTGTAACCTTGAATATTTATTTTCCATAACATTTCCTGCTTTAACATAATTTTCCGTTAACATAACGGGCTTTTCTCAAAATTTCATTAAATATTGTTCACCCGTTTTCAGTACGTTACGTTTCACTGTGAGAATGGAGATTGCCCATCCCGCCATCCTGGTCTAAGCCTGGAAAGGATCAATTTTCATCCGAACGTTCCTGACAGGAGAAAACCATGAGTAAAGTTGGTATTAACGGTTTTGGTCGTATCGGTCGACTGGTGTTGCGTCGATTACTTGAAGTCAAAAGCAACATAGACGTTGTCGCTATTAATGATCTCACTTCCCCAAAAATTCTCGCCTACCTGCTGAAACATGATTCAAACTACGGACCATTCCCCTGGAGCGTTGATTTTACGGAAGATTCACTTATCGTTGATGGGAAAAGTATCGCGGTTTACGCCGAAAAAGAGGCTAAAAATATTCCGTGGAAAGCGAAAGGTGCAGAAATCATTGTCGAATGTACTGGCTTTTATACCTCCGCCGAGAAATCGCAGGCGCATCTTGATGCTGGTGCGAAGAAGGTGTTGATTTCCGCCCCTGCCGGTGAAATGAAAACTATCGTTTATAACGTCAATGACGACACTCTGGATGGCAACGACACCATTGTTTCCGTGGCGTCATGCACCACTAACTGTCTTGCGCCGATGGCCAAAGCCTTGCATGACAGTTTCGGGATAGAAGTCGGCACGATGACGACCATTCATGCCTATACTGGCACCCAGTCACTGGTGGATGGCCCGCGTGGTAAAGATTTACGTGCTTCACGCGCAGCGGCAGAAAATATCATTCCCCACACTACGGGGGCGGCAAAAGCCATTGGTCTGGTGATCCCGGAACTGAGCGGCAAACTGAAAGGTCATGCGCAACGCGTGCCGGTGAAAACAGGTTCGGTCACTGAACTGGTATCGATTCTCGGAAAAAAAGTGACTGCCGAAGAGGTGAATAACGCACTTAAACAAGCAACCACCAATAACGAGTCATTTGGTTATACCGATGAAGAAATAGTCTCTTCCGATATCATTGGCAGCCATTTCGGTTCGGTGTTTGATGCCACGCAAACGGAAATTACCGCCGTGGGCGATTTACAACTGGTGAAAACGGTCGCCTGGTACGATAACGAATATGGCTTCGTCACACAGCTTATTCGCACCCTCGAAAAATTCGCTAAACTCTGACGCGCACAGGCGGAGGAAAAAACCTCCGCCTCTTTCACTCATTAAGACTGTAAATAAACCACCTGGGTCTGCAGATATTCATGCAAGCCATGTTTACCATCTGCGCCGCCAATACCGGATTTACGCCATCCGGCGTGGAAGCCTTGCATAGCTTCGAAGTTTTCACGGTTGATGTAAGTTTCACCAAACTTCAGCCCTTTAATGGCTTTCATCGCGACGTTCAGATTTTGGGTATAGATTGATGAGGTCAGGCCGTAATCACTGTCATTAGCCATTGAGATAGCATCTTCCAGCGTGTCAAATGCGACCACCGGCAGAACCGGGCCAAAGGTTTCCTCATGCATAATCGACATTTCCTGGCGAACATCCAGCAGCAATGTCGGCGGATAATAATATCCTTTCCCGTCTACTGCTTTGCCACCCAACGCCACTCTCGCCCCTTCTTCTACTGCGCGCGCCACTTTTTGCTCGACCCTTTCCAGCGCCGCGGCGTTAATCAACGGCCCCATCGCAATGTCGTTGCGTTCAGCGGGGTTACCAAATTGAACCGCCTGCATCGCTTCACCCAGCCGATTGACGAACTGATCATAAATGCCTTTCTGTACATAAACACGTTCTGCACAGTTACACACTTGCCCACTATTAATGACGCGTGAATCAACGATGGCTTTGACTGCCAGTTCAAGATCGGCATCGTCCATTACGATAGCTGGTGCTTTACCACCCAATTCCAGGCACACTTTGGTGATGTTTTTCGCCGCAGTCGCCATAATCTTCTCACCTGCAGAGACGCTGCCTGTCATACTGACCATTGCGACCTTTGGGTTACCCGCCAGTTCTTGCCCAACGGTTTCACCACGCCCCAGTACAAGGTTAAACACGCCGCGCGGAAGGCCTATTTCATCGACGATTTTGGCGAATGCAATCGCATTGTTTGGCGTAAATTCACTGGGTTTAATGACGATGGTATTACCAGTCAAAAGAGCGGGAGCCATTTTGCGGGCAATGAGGAAGAACGGGAAGTTCCACGGCAGAATGCCGGTAGTCACACCAAGCGCACGTTTAAACAGAAGAATATTTTCTCCTGGACGATCGCTTTGAATAATCTCGCCCTCGTAACGCCGTGCCCACTCCGCCATGTAATCGATATAGTCGGCAGTAAAAGCCACTTCGACTTCAGCCAGCTGCTGGATCTTGCCCCCTTCTTCAACAATCAGCGCACTGATTTCACTGGCGCGTTCGCGGATCCCGGCGGAGATTTTGCGCAACCAACTGGCGCGTTCAATAGCAGGCAACGCTTCCCATTCTGGTTGTGCATGTTCTGCTGCATCGATTGCCTTACGGGCATCCTCGGCCTGACCATCGGGTATGCGGGAAATGACAGCCTCTGTAGCAGGGTTTACCACATCAATCCATGCGTCTCCACGCCAGGTAACAAACTGTCCATCGATATACATAGGATGTTGAACGGGTACTGACATGGGCGACTCCTGTGATTTATATGTTTGTTTTCGGTAAATACATTGTTAATTAACATCAATCATCAGAGAGACGGCATCGTGAAAGGACAATTCTGTGAAGGGCTTCATAAAAACAAGTGTAAAAGGAATAAAAGGCAGAAATAAAAGTCAGGAGTCATGCCCGTTTGCAAACAAGTGGTTCACAAACGGGCAATTTTTAACGTAACGAGCGACTTTCCATCGCCTCGATAAGCACCGCATCGTGTTTCAGCGTTTGCCATGCATGGATGACTTCTGCCGGAAAATCAACGTGAACGATAAAATCTCGCCCGCGGGGACCGTAGCCATCGCTATCATCGCGTAAACGCGGCAGCTCGCCAGTGAGTAGTGATAGATAACGCTCAACCGGCCATAATCCTTGCAACGGGTTAACAAAGATTACACTGTCTGCGTTATTTCCTAACTGAGGAACGAATCCGGGATAACTTAACCAGCGTGGTGCATCGGGATTGTCCCCAGTCATACGGCGGAACGTCGCCATCGTGCGCCGCTGCATGGTGGGGTCCTGAACAACGATAGCCGTATGAACTCGTTCTACGGCCTGATTCAATAGCGCGATGCTAAAGCGTGCGTTTTCACCGCAGTTTGTTGACTGGTCTTCAATCCAGATTTTTTCATGCGGAATGTGCCAGAACTGATGAGCGATATCCGCCAGGATGGTCGCTTCTGCTCTGCCAGTGGTGCGGATAGTGTTGTAGTGCGGATGCTGTGCGATGGCGCTATACAAAAAAGTTGTCGAGTGACCGATACCACCACTAATCAGTAAAGGAATTTGCTGATCGCGAGCAATCTTACATGCCGCATCGATAGTCGGCATAACCGCATTTCCTGCAAGTATGACGCAATCAGCCTGATACGGCACCTCACCGGAGAAATCATCCTGCGCCAGCCACTGTCCGATAACATTTATGGCATCTATAGTTGCCGTCGAAAGCGTCGGAAACGGGGTAATGTTCATGGTTCCTCCTTATCGTTCCCTTAAGAATACTGCGTGAGATAATAGTGAGAAGCGGAGCACTCTGAAAGGAGGAAGTCGTATTTCCTTAACCGCCACTCCGCAAGCCTGACATATCTTTTAAGGAAATGCTGTAGATAAACATTATTCATCTTGCAGCTGAGAATTGTATTTTTCTGAATTCCTGAATTTTTGTCCTTACCGTTTTAGAATTAATAAAAAACCCGGAGCTAAATGCTTACCGGGTTTTAGATTTATCAGGCAAATAGCAGGGTTAACCGCTAATCTGCTCCATCGCCTGCAAAATACGCTTATCTGAAATCGGATAAGGCGTACCAAGTTGTTGAGCGAAGTAACTAACGCGCAGCTCTTCTATCATCCAACGGATCTCTTTCACGTCTTCATCCTCACGACGTGCAGGCGGCAGTTTGTTGATCCATTGCTGCCACGCCTGCTGGACGTTTTCGACTTTCAGCATCTGAGCACGGTCGCGATGTGGATCAACCGCCAGTTTTTCCAGTCGTTTTTCAATCGCCTGCAAATATCGCAGCGTGTCGCCCAGCCGTTTGAAGCCGTTACCAGTGACAAAACCGCGATATACCAACCCGCCCATCTGCGCTTTAATGTCAGAAAGCCCCAGCGCCATGGTCATATCCACCCGCCCTTTCAGACGTTTGTTGATATTGAACACTGCCGTAAGGATTTGCTCGACCTGCTTCGCAATATCCACCACCGTGTCGTTCAGTTCGGCACGCACTTTTTCATGCAGCGCAGCAAAGCCTTCTTCCGTCCAGACCGGGCCACCATTGGCGTCGATCAATTTATCCACACCGCAGGAGATACAGTCGTCGATCAGCTCCAGCACTTTGCCATACGGGTTAAAGTACAGCCCCAGCTTGGCTTTGTTTGGTAACTTCTCATGTAAATACTTGATCGGCGAGGGAATATTCAGCAGCAGTAGACGGCGAAGACCGTTCCACATTGCCTGTTTTTGCTCTAGCGGATTATCAAACAGTTTGATCGCCACACTGTCGCGTTCATCCACTAGCGCTGGCCACGCCTTCACTTTGTAGTTGCCACGCTTCTGTTCGTAGCTTTCCGGCAGCTGACCAAAACTCCAGATATGCAGCCCGCTCTGCTCGATACCGTCATCCGCCACCGCAGACAGCGTTTCCTGCACTTTGCCTTTCAGCGCATCTTTCAGATCTTGTAGCGAGCGCCCTTCTTTTAGCTTCTTGTTTTTGTCATCCACCACGCGGAAGGTGATTTTCAGGTGATCGGGCACCTGATCCCAGTGCCAGTCTTCGCGGTCAACGGTAACGCCGGTCATCCGCCGTAACTCGCGCTCAAGGCTGTCGAGCAACGGTAACTCCAGCGGTGTGACGCGGCCTAAAAACGCTTCGGCGTAGTTTGGTGCAGGCACAAAATTACGGCGTACCGGTTTCGGCAACGATTTAATCAGAGCAATCACCAATTCGCGGCGCAGACCGGGGATCTGCCATTCAAACCCGCTTTCCTCAACCTGGTTAAGTAACGGCAGCGGAATATGTACGGTCACACCGTCCGCGTCTGCGCCTGGCTCAAACTGATAGCTCAAACGCAGCTTGAGATTGCCCTGATGCCAGAAGTTCGGGTAATCCAGCTTGCTGATTTTTTCCGCCCCTTCTTTGATCAACATGCTCTTTTCAAAGTTGAGCAAATCAGGCGTTTCGCGGCTGACTTTTTTCCACCAGCTATCGAAGTGACGAGCGGAGATTACATCGTGGCTGATGCGCTGGTCGTAGAACTCAAACAGCGTTTCGTCATCAACCAGAATATCGCGGCGACGTGATTTGTGTTCCAGCTCTTCCACTTCGGCCCGCAGTTTCAGGTTTTCACGGAAGAATGCGTGACGCGTCTGCCAGTCACCTTCCACCAGAGCGTGGCGAATAAAGAGTTCACGACATAACGCCGGATCGATCTGGCTGTAGTTGACCTTACGCGCAGCAACAATCGGCAAACCATAAACAGTGACTTTTTCCGTTGCCATCACCGCGCCCTGCGCCCGTTCCCAGTGCGGTTCGCTGTAGGTGCGTTTAATCAAATGCTGAGCAACTGGCTCCACCCATTCCGGGTCGATACGCGCAGCAATGCGCCCCCACAGGCGGCTGGTTTCTACCAGTTCCGCCACCATTACCCATTTAGGCGGTTTTTTGAATAAACCAGAACCGGGGAAGATGGAGAAACGCGCGTTACGTGCGCCGGTATATTCTTGTTTATCGGCATCTTTCATGCCGATATGGGAAAGCAAACCGGTCAGCAACGCAATGTGAATTTCGCGATACTCCGCCGGTTCGCTGTTAACCGGAATGCCAAGTTCTTTCACCACCTGACGCAACTGGGTGTAGATATCCTGCCATTCGCGCACGCGCAGATAGTTGAGATAATCGGTACGACACAGGCGACGGAAGGCGTTGGAAGAAAGCGCCTTTTGCTGCTCGCCAAGATAATTCCACAGATTCACAAACGCGAGAAAGTCAGACTCTTTGTCGTGGAAGCGACGATGTTTTTCGTCCGATGCCTGCTGTTTGTCCATCGGACGTTCGCGCGGATCCTGAATGGAGAGCGCGGACGTGATAATCATCGCCTCACGCACGCAGCCATGTTTTTGCGCTTCCAGCACCATACGCGCCAGACGTGGGTCGACAGGCAACTGCGAGAGCTGGCGACCGAGCGGCGTCAGTTTATAGGCGCTGGCCTGTTCATCAGTGGTGATCGCGCCCAGCTCTTCGAGCAGACGCACGCCATCCTGGATATTGCGTTTATCCGGTGCTTCGACAAACGGGAACGCAGCGATATCGCCCAGCCCCAGCGCGGTCATCTGCAAAATAACCGAGGCCAGGTTGGTACGCAGAATCTCCGGATCGGTAAACTCCGGGCGCGAGAGGAAATCGTCTTCGGAATAGAGACGAATACAGATCCCTTCGGACACACGACCACAGCGGCCTTTACGCTGATTGGCAGACGCCTGGGAAATCGGCTCAATCGGCAAACGCTGCACTTTGGTGCGATAGCTGTAGCGGCTGATACGCGCTGTACCGGGGTCGATAACGTATTTAATCCCCGGTACGGTCAGCGACGTTTCCGCGACGTTGGTCGCCAGCACAATGCGCCGTCCGCTGTGCGACTGGAATACCCTATTTTGTTCGCTGTTCGAAAGCCGCGCATAAAGCGGCAAGATTTCGGTATGGCGTAAGTTCAGCTTGTTCAGCGCATCGGCGGTATCGCGGATTTCCCGCTCGCCGCTCATAAAGATCAGAATGTCGCCATGGCTTTCCTGACTCAGTTCGTCTACGGCGTCAAAAATCGCCTGCAACTGATCGCGCTCGGTGTCATCGGCTTCTTCAACAATCGGGCGATAGCGCACTTCCACCGGATAGGTCCGACCGGAGACTTCAATAATCGGCGCATTATTAAAGTGGCGCGAAAAGCGTTCCGGGTCGATAGTCGCGGAAGTGATAATGATTTTTAGGTCAGGACGCCGCGGCAGCAACTCTTTCAAATAGCCGAGCAAAAAATCGATATTCAGGCTGCGTTCGTGCGCTTCGTCAATAATGATAGTGTCGTACTGCATCAGCAGGCGGTCTTGCTGGATCTCCGCCAGCAGGATACCGTCGGTCATCAGCTTGACCATCGTGTTATCACTTACGTGATCGCTGAAACGCACTTTGTAACCGATGCAACCGCCCGGCTCCGTTTTCAGCTCTTCCGCAATACGGTTCGCCACTGTTCTTGCCGCCAGACGACGCGGCTGGGTATGGCCGATCAGTCCTTTAATCCCGCGCCCCAGCTCCATACAGATTTTCGGTAACTGAGTCGTTTTACCAGAACCCGTTTCCCCGGCGACGATCACCACCTGGTGATCACGAATCGCTTCGAGAATGTCCTGTTTTTTCTGACTAACCGGTAAATTGTCAGGATAAGTAATTTCCGGTCGTGCCGCTTCACGCAGCAGGACTTTCCCTGCCGCCTGGTCAATCTCTTTCGCCATCTCCTGGAAAATGGCCTGTTGTGCATCAGGATTTTTAACCTTCTTCACGCCGTGCAGACGGCGAGAAAAACGCAGTCTGTCACGCAGCATCAGCGAATCCAGCCGCTGCTGCAAGGCCGTAAAGGTCAATTTTTGTTGTTCTGTCATAACGTTAGTGGGCAGTAGTCTGCCTGATTAATTTTCTTTTAAATGATAGATATAGAGTACCACATCGCGGCTTTCTATGCGTTGTTCAATAAATTCGAACATAGGCTTCGATTTATTGCGCTATCTCTGTGGCAGGATTGTGAATAAAGTGTCAACAAGCAACGGGGCATCGCCCATTCAAACATCTATAAGGAAACACCATGAGCAAGGTATTAGTTCTTAAATCCAGCATCCTGGCAGGGTACTCTCAGTCTAATCAGTTGTCCGATTATTTTGTTGAACAATGGCGCGAAAAGCACTCCGCTGATGAAATCACCGTTCGCGACCTGGCTGCAAATCCGATTCCGGTACTGGATGGCGAACTGGTTGGCGCTCTGCGTCCGAGCGATACGCCGCTGACTCCGCGTCAGCAGGAAGCTCTGGCACTTTCCGATGAGTTGATTGCCGAGCTGAAAGCCCACGACGTTATCGTTATTGCGGCACCGATGTATAACTTCAACATCTCGACTCAGTTGAAAAACTATTTTGACCTGGTTGCCCGCGCAGGCGTTACTTTCCGCTATACCGAGAACGGTCCGGAAGGTCTGGTAACGGGTAAAAAAGCCATCGTTATTACCAGCCGCGGCGGGATCCACAAAGATGGACCAACGGACCTGGTGACGCCGTATCTGTCCACGTTCCTCGGCTTTATCGGCATTACCGATGTGAAATTTGTCTTCGCCGAAGGGATCGCATACGGTCCGGAAATGGCAGCGAAAGCACAGTCTGACGCAAAAGCAGCCATCGACAGCATTGTTTCTGCATAACCGGACACGGTCTTGATGTGGACTGTAGATATTCAGTCCACATCTCAATCCACTTACCTGTTTTCCCATAATCTCAGCATCGCTTTGTGCTCGTCTGTCAGCACAATCTGCGGGCGTCTGGCTCGAATATAGCTAATCGCTTCATTAACGGTTTTACAGTGTCCGTAACATAACAACCATGCCGCCACCACCAGCGCACTGCGCGATAATCCCAATGCACAATGGACCAGAACGCTGCCTTGCTCTTCGCGTAATGTTTCCAGCATCGCCACGGCCTGTCGGAGCTCCCCCTCTTCCGGAACCACCAGATCCAGCATCGGTACACAAAAATAGAGTCGATCTTTTGTGGCTCGTCCGCGAGGGAATTCAAAGGTGACGTCCAGAACCGCATTCTGTGCCGGAATATGTCGTGGAAACGCCCCTAAATAAACACCAGCAGTAATTTTGCTCACCGGCTCCAGGCGAAGACAAGACCAACGCATAGACAGCCACATCCCGATACGCCAGGGCAATGTCAGCCAGTAAACGGCGGGCGGGAGTTTCCCCTGACTATCTTTCCCTGTTGTTATCGCGCCAAGCCCACCGTACCCACGGCCAATGATGAATAGCGATAATACTGGCCAACATAACCAGACTGACCACCATAACTGAAGCATTATCATTAGCTCCATCAACACAATGCACGAGCCCGCGCCTACGACATATGGCAGTGCTATTTTGATTCGACGTTGATCAGGTTTCTGATAATTCCAACGACGGTCGACGGGCACCATCCAGTCAATTAACATACCTACCGCCAGCCCCGTGATGACATCAATAAAATGATGCTGCCAGGTCGTCAGCGTCGAAATGGCGATGAGTAAAAACCATCCGCCGCAGACTTTACGCCACCTCACAGCCAGATGCTGACGAAAGTGACGCCAAAGTAGCCAGCAGAGAATAATATGCAGCGAAGGAGACTGGTTATAAGGCAGATCAAACAGTTCAAGTTGCGAAAATAGCCATCCTGTCACCCCACTCACTTCAGGACGGATAAAACTAAACTTCAGCGGGTAGAGAAAAAAACCGCAGCAGGCCATTACCGTTGCCAGAATAAGCCGGTGGACAAGTCGGCGCTGTTCGAATGTCGTGCTACAAACGAACAGCGAAAATCCATATAAAAGATCCAGACTCCAGTAAGGAACAATAGTCCAGGGAAGAAAAGGGATCGCCGTTTCCCAACCGAATACCTGACTGGGAATATCATGGCTGTTAAGGTCCTGAACCGCGGTGAACTGATTAAGAGATCCATAGGTGAAGAAGAAAAACGGGGCCAGCAACAATAACCAGCCAGCGCCTTGTAGCAATACGTTCCGACGTTCAGTTATCACGACGCACCGCCATCGAAACCGTAAAAATACCCCACTCATCAATCCGTTGTGTGCATTTATCAAATCCGGCATCACGCACGAGTGAATCCATCTCCCCTTGCGAACGCACGCGCATTACCCACGGTTTACCATCTTTATGACTGGTTAACACCCCGGCAATCATCTCCAGTTGAGGGTGCCACGGCTGCCCGGTGTAGATGAGAATGCCGCCCGGTTCGATGGCATTGGCAAGACCTGCGAGTGAGTTTTTTACCTGCTCATTTTCGGGAAACAGCTCATACAGTCCAGAGACAATCGCCAGCGTAGGCCGCGGAGTTAACGCGCTGAGTTCCTCCGGGTTAAACGCATCGCCCTGTTCAAAACGCACCCGCCCAGACATTCCCCGTTGGGCAATCATCTCTTGCCCCTGTGCAACATTTAACTCACTGTAATCACGTAATAAAATATCGCTTACGGCAGGCTCGTTTGCCAGTGCATCCAGTACATAGCGCCCATGCCCTGCGGCAATGTCAACCACGCGGACGGCTAAACCTTTGGCGTGGAGATCGGCAACGGCTTGTTTAATCAGTATTTGTAAATGGGTTTTGCGCTGGCGAATACCGCGCCAGCCAACACTGTTCAGGTAGATTTTGTCGATTAAGCGCCCGAATGCGTTACTACCTTGCGGTTGATTTTGATAGACATAATCCAGCGAACTGCCTGAATCAAAGCCGGTGCTCATTCCGAGATGCAGGCCCGAAGAGTGCGTCCCGAACAATTTCATCGCCTTTCGCATAAAGCGATACGCTAAATCAACCGGCGATAATGGCACGGGTCCACCAGAAAGTAGCCGCCATCGATCCGCTGATGGTCCTGTGCAGTCTTCATGCTGATAATCAAATTTTTGCGATTTGTTAGCATATAAACGACTAATAAAGCTTTGCATTTTTTCAAATGCCAGCGCCCTGTTCTCTTCACCCAACGTGTCGTGATAAAAGCCTGGCAGCAGATGCAGCTCTTTCAGAGGGCTACGTAATCTCTGATAAAAATCAATCTGCGGTTGGCGATGCACCACATAGTCATCGCCTGATATCAGAAGTTGCGTGGGGAGCGTAATCGCCGCCGCATCTCTAATAATACGTTCAGACGTTTTGTAGAGATCGAGCAAGATATTAACGGCAATCGCCCGTGTGATCAGCGGATCATTATTGAAACTCGCCCCCCGTTGCCGATCGTGGGTCAAATAGCGTCCTTTCACATAGGAATTAATAAAAAACAGACCACGCAGACGATGCCATAACGCCAGCGCAGGACGTGCCAGCGGCACATACAATTTAACCTTAAAGGCCGGAGAAGCCAGCACCAGCCCGCGAATTGCAGGTGCATAATCATGAATCCATGTGGCAACCAGCACTGCGCCGACGCTTTGCGCGATCACTACCACCTCTTCCAGTCCAACCTGGCTGTCGCTGGCAGCAAAACGGACAAATTCATCGACATCCCGCACTGAACGCGCAAGAGATGGGCTATAACCACGCGGCCCCGAACTTTTTCCATGCCCTCGGGCATCCCAGGCATAAAAAGCAGTATCTGGCATCGCCAGTTCATCAACGAGATGTTGTAGACGACCAGAATGTTCATGCCCGCGATGAAATAAGACGATGACCTTTTTCGCCCCGGGCTGTAAAGCGGGCCAGTGCCGATAAAACAACACTGTATTATCACTGGTGGTAAAAAAATGTTCCCCAGGGATGCGTGAATTTTCCATTTTCTCTATTTTCCTTCAGTAACAGCAGTAGCGTATAAAATAAAAAAATACCGGAGCGGTGAAAATTAATGAGTCAATCCTGTCAAGGAGTCCGCCATGTCCTGGCAATAGTTTTCCGCTATCTTTAACACCAATATCTCGTTTGATGGCTGACATCACGACATCGCCGCAAAAACCACTAATACCAATTAACAAACCCGCTAATAATGCCTGTAATGTATTTAGCGGTGTCAGTAACGGTCCGATAATCAGTGACGCAATCATGATGGTGATGACGCCGCCCATCAGACCTTCCAATGTTTTTCCCGGGCTGACTTTAGGGACCACTTTTCTTCTGCCGCAGGATTTTCCCCATAAATACTGTGCAATATCGTTTGACTCGGTTAATGCCAAAAGAAATAACACCAGTAACGCCCCGCCCTGGATATTTGTGGTGGGCAACATTAATAACCAGGCGGCATGACTCAAGGCGAAAACGGTCATTATCCAGCCCCAAAAAATGGCGCTCACGGTATGCAGAAAACCAGAGGGGTCACCCACTAAAACTTGCCCGGTGGCTAATATCAGAAACCCAGCCAAAGGTATAAATAACAGAAACAGCTCAAAGCAATTAAAACCGATAAGCAAATAGTTAAGAGGAATACCCCAATATAACCAACGCGGAAAATGTACAGATATAAGCGTACAATATTCTTTCAATGCCAGAAAACTTATCAGCGCAAAAAACGTCAACGTCATCCAGCGTGGACCTGAAATCACCATTGAAAAACAAATGACGATGCCCCACCAGGTACGAATACGTAATGTAACCTCACCCCCTTTTCTCTCCGGTAACCGCCATAGCAGAAAACGGTTTATCAGCGTTGCTAAAATTAACAACGCGAAAAGTGTTGCCAGAGATTTTTCCAGCATTATATTTCAGCGCTCATAAGAAGCACACTCCGACAACGATTAATCGCAGTCCAGAGAAGCAGAATTGAAGCAATGCTCCATAAAAGATTATTCCACTGCATCCACTGTGGATAAATGGCAACGGCCAGACCCCACAGACCAAATATTAACGCGCGATCGCTTTTGCCAAATGGACCGGCATAACTGCGAACACCGTTAATCGTCTGCGCGAGTAAACCGCAAAACTCGGTCAATATGGTGCAAAATAACATGAGTATCACGAGTGATGCGTTACTTTCCGGTAAAAATAAAAATGTTAAATAGAGCGCAATATCGGAAATAACATCACCAGTCTCATTCAAAATTGCCCCAAGCCGTGTTTGCTGATTGCACTCACGCGCCAACATGCCATCCAGCGCATTGAGCGCCATACGGATAAAAAGCACGATGGGCAATAGCATAAAGAGGATGGGTTGTGCCACCAACATCAACAGCAATCCGGTAAGAAGAGAAAGCGCCAGTGCAGCAAGAGTGATGTGATTCGCTGTAACGTGGTGCTTGTAAAGCCAAAACATCGTCGGCCTTAACAGCGACTGAAAGAGCGGTTTTATCTGGTAGAGCGTCATTATCAATCCTTGATAATTCGGTTTGCGCTATGGTGCATCAATTCCCCTGACGGAGATATCGCAACACGCCGCTTCATTAAAAATTCAGAATATATCAAGGTATTGGGGACTCACTGTCAGGAATAATTATCCCCAATTAATCAAAGGGTTAAGAAATATTACGTTGTGGATCAATACAACTCATCAAGTTTTCTCATCGCTTGTTCCCGTATTGCGCGCGTCTTACCGTTAAGCGCCAGCTGGCGGACTAAATCCAGTTCAGGGTTAACAAGCTCTAACGCCAGCAAAGGATCACGTTTCAGCCTCGCCTTTAATACATCAACTGGAAAACGGGGATTATTCATCGCCACAATCCACCACTCGGGATCAATTTCTGCCGCCAGTACTGCAGGCGGTGTGTGGCGGTTGTTAAGTGCGCCGAACTTGAAAAATGTGAGATTGCTTTTCGCCAGTGTACTCCACCATATACGATCCGGTTGTTTTGCCAGTACATCCAGTTGTGCTAACGCATCGGGGTCGAGTGCATAATAGACGCGTAATGCTTCATCAACCTGCGCACGGGAGCTGTTTTCCTGCCTCAGAAAAAACTTCGCCCAAATATCATTGCGTGGCGTATTTTGCTGTAATTCCTTGAGGACAACAGCGGGTAAATTATCCCAACTAACTAATGCACTCTCTAAAAAGTCCCAGTCTTCCAAACGTATCAGGGCTGTGGCATTTAATAGCATCTGATCATCAACTTCACCGTGGCTGATAAGCTCAGACAAAATCATATCAGCGCTGGTTTCATACGCAGCTGAATCTGCTTTCGGATTATTTTTCCGATGCGATAAAGCACGTTGCCAAATTTTTTGTTTCATCGACGTGCTCAGATACTGATTTTTCGCCAGATTACTCCACCCCTCAGGATCGTTGAAACGTGTCAATAACCGTTGTAGAGCAGCGTCAGAGTGAATTACCTGCATATCCCGACAGCAAAAGTAGGCAGGGGATTTTTTCTCCATCCTTTTAACAAAATTAAACTGTAAGTTATCTGGCAATGCTAAAAATAACACACGTATTAGATCATCGTCATTCTCGAATTTTTGGTATAAATAGGCTGCAACTTTGTCACTCTCTTGTGGCGTCATCCGCAATAATTGACCATGGTGTTTCATCTCTGCCAGCTTGAACGCTAAGCTTTTGACAACATTGTTTGATGAATCGTTCGCCAACTGCATTGCCTGATTGTAGGTGAGTTGTCCTCCAGCACCGACCTGACGAATAGAGGAATCATCACTGCGGAAATAGCCATCAATAATGGATTCAGGCAATAACCACGCATCTTTATAAAGCTCCTGAATGATCATATCCCAATCTCTTTTCGCCAGAGTCATTACGATATCCAGAGGGAGATTTTCACGTAGCGCAAGATTCAACGGACCGACACCATCAGGTAGACGACTCATTCGCGTCATTATTTCGACAGAGAGCGGTTCACGGTCGAGCAACCCCAGAACAACAGGCTGGTAACCCAATTGCTGATCGGTCAACTCCAGAATCTCATTGTCAGGCATATATCTCGCCATACTTTCAATCGTTTGTTCATCATTGCTATTAATAAGTTGTTTGCGTAGGTTAGCTGAAATTCCTTTAAGCCTTGGGAGAGTTCGGATTATGGCAAGATCAAATGTCGCAATATCTCGTCCTTCAAATGCAGCAACGTTGCCTTCATCCAGCATTTGCAATTCCTGCACTAACTCAGGAGAAGGCTTAGGGCGAAACAGCGCTTCTTTTTTCATCTGATTACAGACATTCCCTGCCATGCGAATATTGCTTCGCTTAAAAATTTCTTTCAGAGCATCTTCATCATTTATTAGACCCCAATAATATGCATCAGGATTTATTATCATCAGCGCTTTTTTGACATTTTCAGTGTCATTTTTGTCACTCGCACGGACCATGAATTCACTATTTGTCGAAGACGCAACAACAGGTGCAATTATGTCATTGATAAATATCCCACGCGCATTAATACTCCCCTTAATCGTAGACGGATTATCGTAATATGAGTCGATAAATACCAGTCCACTTGCATTTATCGAACCGGTAATTAACAGTGGTGAATCCGTAACTATATTCGTTGCCGTCACGTTACCGAGAATAACCCATGGATTAGAAAGAGAGAAAGTGGAAATATTACCTTTGACTGTCAAATTACCAAGAACAATCAATTTTTGATTACTCTCTATATTACCTTCTACCACTAAATCGCCACGATGCACTTTCCAGTCCGATGCAGATAAACCGAAGGGGACAAGATTCACGCTACTGTTGATAGCTTGTTCAACTTGTTGTTTATCTTCAGCGGTAGCCGCAGAAAAAAATGGTTCAATATCAACTGTATTTGCAACACATCGAAGTTCCGCCTGTACTGGAAGACTCAGCATAAACAGGGGAAGTAAACCTATCCAGCCGCAAATCCTGGCCTTAAACATATGCACTCCATGCCATTAAAAAAGAAACAAAAGGGAAATGCATCTTTCCCTTTTGTATATTCGTTATTCTCGCGAAATACCATCCAACGTAGACAACACTTCCTCAGAAAGATGCAATTTCTCAGCAGCCATATTCTCCCGTAAATGCGCAACCGAAGACGTCCCTGGGATCAGCAAAATATTCGGTGAACGTTGTAACAGCCACGCCAGCGCCACCTGCATGGGTGTTGCACCCAGGCTCGCAGCAACATCGGAAAGTGTGGACGATTGCAGCGGTGTAAAGCCCCCGAGCGGGAAGAACGGCACGTAGGCAATGCCATCGTGGGCCAAAGCATCAATCATTGCATCATCAGCACGGTGCGCGATGTTGTATTCGTTTTGCACACAGACAATTTCGGCAATCTTGCGCGCCTCTGCAACCTGCGTCGGTGTGACGTTGCTCAGGCCAATATGTTTTACCAAGCCTTGTTGTTGCATCTCTGCCAGCACGGTCAGGCTGGCCTCAATCGATCCTTCCGCTGGGCCATGACCATCCCCCATCATAACGCGCAGGTTAACCACATCCAGCACGTCCAGCCCGAGATTACGTAGATTATCGTGCACCGCTTTTTGCAGCTCTGCCGGAGAAAATGCGGGCAACCAGGATGCGTCCTCTCCACGCCGCGCACCAATTTTAGTGACAATTGTCAGGTCGTCAGAGTAAGGATAAAGCGCTTCGCGGATAATCTGATTGGTGACGTGCGGACCATAAAAGTCGCTGGTATCAATATGATTGACGCCCAATGCCAGCGCCTCACGCAGCACGGTTATAGCGACGTGGCGATCTCGTGGGGGGCCAAAAACTCCAGGACCTGCCAGTTGCATCGCGCCATAACCAAGACGGTTAACGGATTTTGTACCGAGAGTAAATGTATTGCTGCTCATCGCACCCTGCCCTGTAATAAAACGGATTAAGAAAAATCAGTATAGAAACGAAAAGAGATAAATAATGCGAAGGTGTAAACAAGATTACTGGATGAGTTGCTCTATTGTCCTGAAAGACACAAAACAAAACGCGTCACGTACCACATCCGGCAATAAAAAAACCGCAACCTGTATCAGCGTTGCGGTTTAGGGATCACATGCTAAAAATTAGAACGTTTTCTTGAAGTTCAGCATCACGCCTTTATCGCTGATGCCATCCTCTTTCCAGTTGTACGCATCCAGATTCAGCGAACTTTCTTTGCTGCTGTACTTCACGCCGACGCTTGTCAGGCTATTGATGCCGCCGCCCTTCTGACCGTCATCGACGTTAAAGTGCTGACTACCTGCGCCTGCCAGGCTTGCCGTACGCTGGCTCTTCGCGTAGCTCAGGTTCGGCCCGCCTTCCAGCGTAGCGCTAGCGCTCCAGCCGTCTTTACCTGCGTAGTCCAGTTTCAGCCCGACGATGCTGTCCACCGCCGTTTCGCTGCCACTGTTCATATTCAGGTTAAAGTCTCCGGCATTGCGCTCCTGATAGCCACCTTCCAGTGTGTGACGCAGTTTTACACCCGCATATGGCGTAACCTTCAGTCCTTCGCTCGGTTCGAAAGTCTTCGCCCCTTCGCTGCGGAACTCCAGGTACTGCTGTTTCACGTCGGTATCAGCCGTTTTGTTCGTGTTGCCAAATGCAATCGAGCGGCTGCTGTCAAGGTTGTGAACGTCGTAACGCAAGGCGTTATTCCAGTTCATGCCGTTATCGAACGACATCTGATGTTTCAGGCCAAAGAACTGGCTATAACCGCCTGTAACGCCATTATCACCCGCTTTCTGCGCACCATCACCATCGAGACGAGCGATACCGTACTCCAGACTCATCGTCTGGCTTTCGCTCAGGTCGATAGTTTTACGCAATGCCAGCATGTCGTATTCGGTATTATTACCTAACTCGGCACGCGGATCGCCTTTCGCGACAACGTTGAACGCCAGACCGTTACCCACTTTCGGCGCGGCATCTGCCAGCATACTAAAGCGGTTGCTTAACACGCGCGCTTCGCGGAATACCGTGGTCGCCTGGCTACCGCTGACCTGTTTCAGAGCACTGTTCAGTTCAGCAGTCGTGCCGACGTTCAGGCTGGTAAACAGTTCGTTGTTGGTGTAACCCGCATCCAGTGCTTTCGCGATGTCATTCACCGAGGCATCTGTTGCCACATCGGTATAAGCGTTTTTGCTCATGGTGACGTCAACGTTACCGCTGGCATCGGTGCTGCCTTTGGCAGTCCATACCACGGACGTTGAGGTGATGGCGTCAGCGTCGGTCAGGTTGCTACCTTCCACTACGTTATCAAAACTCACAATGGTGTCTGCCGTACCAGCGGTAAAGCCCGTGTTAATCTCCACGCCGTTCATGCTGGCATTGTTAACCTTCAGCTTCCCGGCGCTGCCGTTAACGTTGGTACCGACGACATAGCCGTTGAGGTTGTTCATGCTGCCACCAGCCTCATCACTTCCCGACGTTACACTAACCGTATTGGGCTTCGGCACATCCGGCAACGTATAGTCGCCATAATGCACTTCGCTGCTATTACCGTTGTTACCGTTCATACCTTCAACATTGATGCTGTCGCCCTGCTTGATCAGGCCAGAACCCGTAACCCCATCGGCAATCACCACCGTGCCGTTGTTAACCACATGACCTACTGTACCCAGTACGCTAAATGCAAACGAGTTATTAGTGAAGATATTGATGGTGCCGTTGTTCTCGATCACCGCATCCGCCGTGGCGTTGGCATTGAGTTGCATACCGATCATATCCGTGTCAGTAGTGCCTGCGGTACCGAGGTTGATGGTGCCATTGTTAACCAGCTGCGCGTTCTTATCACCTTCCATAGCCACAGCACCGGTGCCGCTGATGTTCATGATGCCGTCATTCTGGGCAATAAAGTTGCTGTGGGTGACTTTCACGGCACTGGCGCTGTCGTGATCGAAGTTGATGACCCCGTTATCCTGGTTCCAGAAGAAGGCATTCTGATCGCCGGCATTATTAGCGCTGACTACCAGTGACTTCGCAGAAACATCAATCGTTCCGTCATTGATAAAACGACCATTTCCGCCCCACATATTAACGGCTCCGTTGTGGGAAGAATTACTGATGTTCATGTGACCGGTATTATAAAGCGTACCGGACTGGTTGATGTGCACAGCATTCTTGTCGTTATCAAGAATAAACTCGCCGCGGTTATTGAAAGCAGAATTATTATTAACTTCCAGCATCCCGGTGTTGTTACCCTCACTGCTACTTCCGAGGTTCCAGGTTCCTTCGTTATTTGCCACTGCAGTACCTGTCAGCGCAGCACCTCTCATAATCGCCCCGTCAGTTTGATTATTAAAGACCCCGCCAGCCGACATCATCCGCCCTGTTACACTGCCACTATTATTGAATACCCCCGCGTTCTGCACGATTTTATTGATAGTTCCGGTGTTGTTCACTAACGAACTATCAGCACCAGCATTCATGGTAATTTGCGCAGTCATTTCTCCGGCATTATTTAGCGTTACAGTTTCTCCGCTTCGTGTAATCGTATCGCCACCGGTATAGATCAGTGAGGTGAAATCATCTGTGTTATTGTACTCATTCCCCGATTGGCACACGCCGAAAGTGCAGATTGTACCATAGTTAACAATTGTTCCTGTGCCATCGTTATAAAACGCCTGACTAGTACCAACATTGATATTGATAACACCCGTCTGGTCGTTGATAGCAGTACCATGCTCATAAACAGCCATCCCTACCAGAGTATTTGCTGCCAGACAATCGTCATAATTACCATTTTTTTCGAGGTTAATCGTCCCCTGGTTAATAACTGTATTGCTGGCGCCATAGGCCGCCATACCTGCGCCGGCGTTATAAATAGTTATAACACCGCCCAATTGGTTAATTGCTGTTGCATTTTTCCCTGCACCACTATAACTATCAGTACCAACTCCCACACCTGTACCGAAGTCAATGGCGCTGTTGCTAGCTATATCTCGCATTGCGGTAGTGTCATTTGCATCTACCCACATAGAATCCAGTGTAATTTTACCCTGATTTTCTGCTGTTGAATCTGCTATAGCAAGCATGCCGACACTACCACGACCATACAAATCAATGATGCCGCTGTCAGTATTGATAATTGTGCTATTCGATTGAGCGACTAACCCTGTTATACTACTGACATCGTTATTAAAAATAAATGAATTCGATGTGCCCGTTGAATACTTGTTAAATACGCTATGTCGTTCCGTCACTTTACCTGTGATCGTACCTGCATTAGTGGCGCTCCCTCCGTTAGTAGCCAGTAAAACAATGGGAGACGGTGCCGGATCTTTACCATTTTGTAATAACGAGATCGTGCCACTATTTATACCTGTTGTATTTTCACCAGTAACAAAAGCAAAACCTAAATTCTGAACTTCAACAGTACCTTTATTAACAATTTTCGCACCGGAATCAGCATAAGTAAGTTCTGGGGTTCTTGTCCCATGATGTTCAAAACTGTCAATATCCTGCATTGTTAGCGTAGCGCCACTGCCAATTTCCAGCAAAGCTTTATCCTGTACCCGAATAACCCCGGCAAACCCCAGAGGGAATTCTCCGCTGATTGTCGTATCTCCATTCAGATATACCGACGACTCACCACTAACGACAATAACGCTGGTATAACTATATCCTGTGCGCAAGGAAGCAACCTGCGACCCATCTGCAAGCGCGTTTTTCTCTCCAATCAGTTCAAGTCCACCATTCATATTAACGGTATTGCCATCGCCAATCACAACCAGACCTGACGTTTTCTCTGCGCTGCCATCAAATAAATTACTCTGACGAGAAGTAACCTCACTGTCTGATACAACAGTTAACTTTCCATCCAGCGTCACGTTATTATCACTGCCGTAAACGTTGATACCCACGGATGGATCGAAGAAATATTCCGCCGCATTGTCTGCGGTTTTATCCTTATCAACCAGAACGTTACCAGTGATATTCACTGTATTCGCATCGCCAGAAACGTTTATGCCCGTCGCTTTCTGCCCGACCACTTTTAGATCTTTTGCCGCCAGCGTCACGCTGTTATTGTTGCCATTAAGATCTACCCCGGTCGAGAAATCGCCAACCTGCATACTGCCTGCCAGCGAAACCTTCCCACTGTTGGTTGTGATGCTGAACCCTGTCGCTTCATTGCTAACGTTAACATCACCCGTATTGGATACTGTTGCCCCCTCACCGTTGATGAGCACGCCAATCGATCCAGTATCGGAAACAACAATATCTCCTTTGTTGTTAACCGTGCCGTTGTCACCAATGTTCTCAACACCATGCGCACCGCCTGTAACAGTCAGGCTACCATCCAGATTTACAATGCCGATATTGCCCGCGATTTTGGTACCCGTGGAATCTTTTCCATCAACAGTGGTTTTTCCACTGTTATTCGCGGTGGCGTCGTTACCGTTGATCTGAGTGCCGGTGCCGCCATTGGTGATAGTGCTCTCGCCTTCGTTATTGACGATGGCCTGGTCGCCGTCAACCTGGATACCGATGGACTCCGGATCGGTGACGGTCATGGTGCCCTTGTTATCCACCGTTACGCTGTCGCCGGTGATATCAATACCGTGACCGCCGCCGCTGACATCCAGATCGCCGTCCTGAATCACCTTCCCGTTATTGCCAGCAATTTCCGTACCGGTGGAATCCTTGCCGTCAACGGTGGTTTTGCCGTTGTTGTTTGCCGTGGCGTCATCACCGTTAATCTGCGTGCCGGTGCCACCGTTGGTGATGGTGCTCTCGCCTTCGTTATTAACAACCGCCTTGTCGCCGTCAATCTGGATACCGATGGACTCCGG
>NZ_JAVUPQ010000071.1:0-21442 GCF_032029835.1 Escherichia sp. AM3
CGGTGGAGCTGCATGACAAAGTCATCGGGCATTATCTGAACATAAAACACTATCAATAAGTTGGAGTCATTACCCTTAGGCATTATGGGTACACCGATGGCCATTAATCTGGCGCGTGCCGGTCATCAATTACATGTCACGACCATTGGACCGGTTGCTGATGAATTACTGTCACTGGGTGCCGTCAGTGTTGAAACTGCTCGCCAGGTAACGGAAGCATCGGACATCATTTTTATTATGGTGCCGGACACACCTCAGGTTGAAGAAGTTCTGTTCGGTGAAAATGGTTGTACCAAAGCCTCGCTGAAGGGCAAAACCATTGTTGATATGAGCTCCATTTCCCCGATTGAAACTAAGCGTTTCGCTCGTCAGGTGAATGAACTGGGCGGCGATTATCTCGATGCGCCAGTCTCCGGCGGTGAAATCGGTGCGCGTGAAGGGACGTTGTCGATTATGGTTGGCGGTGATGAAGCGGTATTTGAACGTGTTAAACCGCTGTTTGAACTGCTCGGTAAAAATATCACCCTCGTGGGCGGTAACGGCGATGGTCAAACCTGCAAAGTGGCAAATCAGATTATCGTGGCGCTCAATATTGAAGCGGTTTCTGAAGCCCTGCTATTTGCTTCAAAAGCCGGTGCGGACCCGGTACGTGTGCGCCAGGCGCTGATGGGCGGCTTTGCTTCCTCACGTATTCTGGAAGTTCATGGCGAGCGTATGATTAAACGCACCTTTAATCCGGGCTTCAAAATCGCTCTGCACCAGAAAGATCTCAACCTGGCACTGCAAAGTGCGAAAGCACTTGCGCTGAACCTGCCAAACACTGCGACCTGCCAGGAGTTATTTAATACCTGTGCGGCAAACGGTGGCAGCCAGTTGGATCACTCTGCGTTAGTGCAGGCGCTGGAATTAATGGCTAACCATAAACTGGCCTGATACCCGCAATAAAAATGGCCGATATCAGAAAATGAATCGGCCAGCAATATTAAAAAAGAAAGCAGCCAAAGATGTTGCTTCAGTATTAAAAATAATATTTTTATTTTATTTGTTCCTCATAGCTAGATTAAAACAACGTTATTCGATACGTGAAATTAAGAGGGATTTATGGAACATCAGAGAAAACTATTCCAGCAACGCGGCTATAGCGAAGATCTATTGCCGAAAACGCAAAGCCAGCGGACCTGGAAAACATTTAACTATTTTACCTTATGGATGGGTTCGGTTCATAACGTTCCCAATTATGTGATGGTCGGCGGCTTTTTTATTCTCGGCTTGTCTACCTTTAGTATTATGCTGGCAATTATCCTCAGCGCCTTTTTCATTGCCGCGGTAATGGTATTAAACGGTGCTGCGGGCAGTAAATACGGTGTGCCTTTTGCCATGATCCTGCGTGCTTCTTACGGTGTACGTGGTGCACTGTTTCCCGGATTATTAAGGGGCGGAATTGCCGCCATCATGTGGTTTGGTTTGCAATGTTACGCGGGGTCACTGGCCTGCTTGATTCTGATTGGCAAAATCTGGCCGGGATTTTTAACTCTCGGTGGTGATTTCACTCTGTTAGGCCTTTCTCTACCGGGCTTAATTACTTTCTTAATCTTCTGGCTGGTCAACGTTGGTATAGGTTTTGGCGGTGGCAAAGTTTTAAATAAATTCACTGCCATTCTTAACCCGTGCATCTATATCGTTTTCGGCGGTATGGCGATTTGGGCGATTTCACTGGTCGGGATCGGTCCAATCTTTGACTACATTCCGAGCGGTATTCAGAAAGCAGAAAACGGTGGCTTCCTGTTCCTGGTGGTGATTAACGCGGTAGTTGCGGTCTGGGCGGCACCGGCGGTGAGCGCATCCGACTTTACGCAAAACGCCCACTCGTTTCGTGAGCAGGCGCTGGGGCAAACGCTGGGTTTAGTTGTGGCCTATATTCTGTTTGCGGTCGCCGGGGTATGTATTATTGCCGGAGCCAGTATTCACTACGGCGCTGATACCTGGAACGTGCTGGATATTGTTCAGCGTTGGGACAGCCTGTTCGCCTCGTTCTTTGCGGTACTGGTTATTCTGATGACAACTATCTCCACTAACGCGACCGGTAATATTATTCCAGCCGGTTATCAGATTGCCGCCATTGCACCGACAAAACTGACCTATAAAAACGGCGTACTGATTGCCAGTATTATCAGCTTGCTGATCTGCCCGTGGAAATTAATGGAAAATCAGGACAGCATTTATCTTTTCCTCGATATTATCGGCGGAATGCTTGGTCCGGTAATTGGTGTCATGATGGCGCATTATTTTGTGGTGATGCGCGGACAAATTAATCTTGATGAACTGTATACCGCACCTGGCGATTATAAATATTACGATAACGGTTTTAACCTCACTGCGTTTTCAGTAACTCTGGTGGCCGTTATTTTATCTCTTGGCGGTAAGTTTATTCACTTTATGGAACCGTTATCGCGTGTTTCATGGTTTGTCGGCGTCATCGTCGCCTTTGCGGCCTACGCCTTATTAAAGAAATGTACAACAGCAGAAAAAACAGGAGAGCAAAAAACCATAGGTTAATTAATCCCGATATTGAACATTGAGTTAAAAACCAATCTGTATTTTACAAGGAGTTTGTTATGTCTTTTGATTTAATCATTAAAAACGGCACCGTTATTTTAGAAAACGAAGCTCGCGTTGTAGATATCGCCGTTAAAGGCGGAAAAATTGCTGCTATCGGTCAGGATCTGGGCGATGCAAAAGAAGTTATAGATGCGTCTGGTCTGGTGGTTTCGCCGGGCATGGTTGATGCGCACACCCATATTTCTGAACCGGGTCGTAGCCACTGGGAAGGTTATGAAACCGGTACTCGCGCAGCGGCAAAAGGTGGTATCACCACCATGATCGAAATGCCGCTCAACCAGCTGCCTGCAACGGTTGACCGTGCTTCAATTGAACTGAAGTTCGATGCCGCTAAAGGCAAGCTGACTATCGATGCGGCACAACTCGGTGGCCTGGTGTCTTACAACATTGATCGTCTGCATGAGTTGGATGAAGTGGGCGTTGTCGGCTTCAAATGCTTCGTTGCGACCTGTGGCGATCGCGGTATCGACAACGACTTCCGTGATGTAAACGACTGGCAGTTCTTCAAAGGTGCGCAGAAGCTGGGCGAACTGGGGCAGCCGGTGCTGGTGCACTGCGAAAACGCGCTGATCTGTGATGCACTGGGCGAAGAAGCGAAAAGTGAAGGTCGCGTAACTGCCCATGACTATGTGGCTTCGCGTCCGGTATTTACCGAAGTGGAAGCGATTCGCCGCGTACTGTACCTGGCGAAAGTTGCCGGTTGCCGTCTGCACATTTGCCATATCAGCAGCCCAGAAGGTGTTGAAGAAGTGACTCGTGCACGTCAGGAAGGTCAGGATGTTACTTGTGAATCCTGCCCGCATTACTTTGTACTGGATACCGATCAGTTCGAAGAAATCGGTACTCTGGCGAAGTGTTCACCGCCGATCCGCGATCTGGAAAACCAGAAAGGCATGTGGGAAAAACTGTTTAACGGTGAAATCGACTGCCTGGTTTCCGACCACTCACCATGCCCTCCGGAAATGAAAGCCGGCAACATCATGGAAGCATGGGGCGGTATTGCCGGTCTGCAAAACTGTATGGACGTGATGTTCGATGAAGCGGTACAGAAACGCGGAATGTCTCTGCCAATGTTCGGCAAATTAATGGCGACTAACGCAGCAGATATTTTCGGTCTGCAGCAAAAAGGCCGTATCGCCCCAGGAAAAGATGCCGACTTCGTCTTCATTCAGCCGAATAGCAGCTATGTTCTTACCAATGACGATCTGGAATATCGCCACAAAGTCAGCCCGTATGTTGGCCGTACCATTGGCGCGCGTATCACGAAAACCATCTTACGTGGTGATGTGATTTACGACATTGAACAGGGCTTCCCTGTTGCGCCGAAAGGTCAATTTATCCTTAAACATCAGCAGTAATCTGGCCCCTGCAATGCCCGTCCTTGCGGCGGGCATTCTCCGGTTAAGGTGTGTTTATGTTCAATTTTGCAGTCAGCCGCGAAAGCCTGTTATCAGGATTTCAGTGGTTTTTCTTTATTTTTTGCAACACGGTTGTGGTTCCTCCTACGCTACTTTCTGCTTTTCAGTTGCCGCAAAGTAGCCTGCTTACGCTCACGCAATATGCTTTTCTTGCTACCGCACTGGCCTGCTTCGCTCAGGCGTTCTGCGGTCATCGTCGCGCTATTATGGAAGGGCCGGGTGGCCTGTGGTGGGGAACCATCCTTACTATCACCCTTGGCGAAGCATCGCGCGGGACACCGATCAACGATATCGCTACCAGTCTGGCGGTGGGGATTGCACTCTCCGGCGTGCTGACGATGTTGATTGGTTTTAGCGGATTAGGCCATCGCCTGGCACGGTTATTTACGCCGTCGGTGATGGTCTTGTTTATGTTGATGCTGGGCGCGCAGCTGACCACTATCTTTTTCAAAGGTATGCTCGGGCTGCCGTTTGGCATAGCCGACCCAAATTTTAAAATTCAGTTACCACCGTTCGCGCTCTCGGTGGCGGTGATGTGCCTGGTACTGGCGATGATTATCTTTCTGCCGCAACGTTTTGCCCGTTATGGCCTGCTGGTCGGTACGATAACCGGCTGGTTGTTGTGGTACTTTTGCTTTCCTTCTTCGCATTCGCTCTCCGGTGAGTTGCACTGGCAGTGGTTCCCGCTCGGCAGTGGCGGTGCTTTGTCGCCGGGAATTATTCTGACGGCGGTGATTACAGGTCTGGTGAATATCAGCAATACCTACGGTGCGATTCGGGGCACGGATGTTTTTTATCCGCAGCAGGGCGCGGGGAATACGCGTTATCGTCGTAGCTTTGTGGCGACCGGATTTATGACGCTGATAACCGTACCGCTGGCGGTAATTCCATTTTCACCGTTTGTTTCATCCATTGGTTTATTAACCCAGACTGGCGATTACACGCGGCGTTCGTTTATTTATGGCAGCGTTATTTGCCTGCTGGTGGCGCTGGTTCCGGCACTCACACGACTGTTTTGCAGTATCCCTTTACCCGTGAGTAGCGCGGTCATGCTGGTTTCTTATCTGCCTTTACTCTTTTCCGCGCTGGTGTTTAGCCAGCAAATAACCTTTACCGCTCGCAATATTTATCGACTCGCATTGCCGTTATTTGTCGGCATATTTTTAATGGCATTACCGCCTGTGTATCTGCAAGACCTTCCATTAACGCTGCGTCCTCTGCTCAGTAACGGCTTATTGGTCGGGATTTTACTGGCTGTTCTTATGGATAATCTTATTCCGTGGGAACGCATCGAATAATTTGTTGAAAAAGGATTGATAATGAAGATTGTCATTGCGCCAGACTCTTTTAAAGAGAGCTTAAGTGCAGAAAAATGTTGCCAGGCAATTAAAGCCGGGTTTTCGACCCTCTTTCCCGATGCGCACTATATCTGTTTGCCGATAGCGGATGGCGGCGAAGGAACGGTGGATGCGATGGTCGCCGCGACGGGCGGCAACATCGTGACGCTTGAAGTCTGCGGGCCGATGGGCGAAACAGTGAATGCTTTTTATGGCCTTACCGGCGACGGGAAAACGGCGGTGATTGAGATGGCGGCAGCAAGTGGCCTGATGCTGGTCGCGCCTGAAAAGCGTAATCCGTTGCTGGCCTCCAGTTTTGGTACGGGGGAGTTAATTCGTCATGCGCTGGATAACGGCATTCGCCATATTATTCTCGGCATTGGCGGCAGTGCGACGGTCGACGGCGGTATGGGCATGGCGCAGGCGCTCGGTGTGCGTTTCCTTGATGCCGACGGTCAGGTGCTGGTGGCTAACGGCGGTAATTTAGCGCGCGTGGCAAGCATTGAGATGGATGAATGCGATCCGCGTCTGGCGAATTGCCATATTGAAGTAGCATGTGACGTTGATAACCCGCTGGTAGGGGCACGCGGCGCGGCGGCGGTGTTTGGCCCGCAAAAAGGGGCAACGCCGGAAATGGTCGAAGAGCTGGAACAGGGGCTGCAAAATTACGCCCGTGTTTTACAACAGCAAACTGAAATCAACGTCTGCCAGATGGCGGGCGGCGGCGCTGCGGGCGGTATGGGTATTGCGGCGGCGGTATTTCTCAATGCGGATATTAAACCAGGTATTGAGATTGTGTTGAATGCGGTCAATCTTGCGCAGGCAGTGCAGGGCGCAGCACTGGTGATTACCGGGGAAGGGCGCATCGACTCGCAAACGGCAGGCGGTAAAGCGCCGCTGGGTGTGGCGTCGGTGGCGAAGCAGTTTAATGTACCGGTGATTGGGATTGCTGGCGTATTGGGTGATGGCGTGGAAGTGGTGCACCAGTATGGCATTGATGCGGTATTCAGCATTTTGCCACGTCTGGCACCTTTAGCCGAAGTACTCGCCAGCGGTGAAATCAATCTCTTCAACAGCGCGCGAAATATTGCCTGCGCCATTAAAATAGGTCAGGGAATTAAAAACTGACTCTTGCCTTTAAAGCGGATGCTATTTATTTCGTATAAGAGCGCAGTACTCATGCCGGATGCGGCATGAGTACTATATCCTTCCTGAAAATCGCGCAAATTCTATATATTGCAGAGATCATGTAGGCCTGATAAGCGAAGCGCATCAGGCAATGTTACAAAAAAAGCCACGGTATAAACCGTGGCAAAATCCAACATAGCTAAAAATAATCAGGCGAGTGGTATGACTTAAATCTCTACGTCGCGGTTGCAATCTTTCGAGTAAATATAGCTGAACGCTTCACCACGCCCTACACCATAACCAGCCTGTAAAGAATAAGCGCCCATAAAGATGTAATCGCCTTTTTTCACCGGGATCCAGTTATTGTCGAGGTTATAAACCCCCTGACCGGAAAGAATATAGGCACCGTGTTCCTGAACATGTGTTTCGATATAACCGTGGCTGGCACCTGGTGCAAAAGAGAGGATATGCATGTTCATATCAAAACCTAACTCTTTGGGCAGAAAATCCAGCAGGATCACATCATCCATACCTTCATAGTGAATGCGTTCCAGTTCGCTGGCATTGCCAGAAACCAGCCACGGTGCATGGCCTTCTACCGGAACATAGCGGCGCTTATATAAAAAGATTTGGCTGTCTTCGGCCTGGGCGTTAACAAACGTCATTAAGGAGCCTGGCGGGCAATAAAGATAGCCACCTTCGCTTAAGGCAAATGTTTTGCCTTCGGCTTTGGCAGTGATATTTCCAGTGATCACATACAGGAACGTTTCAATGCCTTCGCCACCGAAGCCCTGTTGGTTGCCGCCGTTTTGATGCAGTGTGACCAGATAATCAACAAAAGAGGCACCCAGCTTTGGCGTGGAGAGGATTGTCGCGTCACAATTTTCAAAGCCCGGAATAATATTTTTTACCAGACCGTCCGGGGTTAACAGTGCGAAATTACCGTGTTTCACAATCGCACGGTTAGCCAGTAAATCATCGCGGTAACCGGTGACGTTATTTAAATATCCCATTTATGACTCCTTATTTCTGCCAGGCAAGTTGATAAAGCATGAGTGCCAACGTTTTGACCCCTTCGGCAAGGTCGGTAATATTGGTGCGTTCCGCCGGGTTATGGCTGATCCCGTTGATGCTGGGAATGAAAATCATGCAGGTCGGCACGCGAGGCGCGAAAATTTGCGCGTCGTGCCCGGCACCACTGTGCATCACCCGGTAATTCAGTTTTTCACTTTCACACAATTCTGTCAGGGTGGCGACCAGGTCCTTATTCATCGGCACGGGTTCTTCGTCCATCCATAAATCGATATCAATACCAATGTCCATTTCATCGCAAATCGCCCGCATGTCGTTTTCTAACTGTTGGGTGAAATCACGCAGCACGGCGGCGTCGGTATGACGACAATCAATGGTGAACGTGGTTTTACCCGGCACCACATTCACCGTATTCGGGCGCGGCTCTACTTTCCCAAAGGTCAGAACCAGCGGATCGCCCATCTTTTTCGCTTTTTCGATCGACTGATGGCAAATGCGACTGAAAGCGTAAACCGTATCACGACGATAACCCATCGGCGTGGTGCCTGCATGGTTTGATTCGCCGTTCAGCGTCACCGTATAGCGACGTTGCCCGACAATTGCATTCACCACGCCAATTGATTGCCCATTACTTTCCAGCACACAGCCCTGTTCGATATGCAGTTCGACAAAGGCTTTAATATCCTGACGCGGAGTTAGCGGGGCGTCCGGCAGAGTAAATCCGCAAGCCTTCATCGCATCGACAAAACTATTTCCTTTGGCATCACAGATATTCCGCACGTCGTCAGGATTCGCCAGCCCAAAGATATTTTTACTGCCCCAGAAGACATACGGGAAGCGGCTGCCTTCTTCTTCTGCCATCGCCACCACTTCGACCGTACGTAACGGTGCGCCGTATTGCGTTTTCAGCCAGTCAATTGCCAGCCACGCCGCCAGCGCGCCGAATTGCCCGTCGAGGTTACCGCCGTTAACCACGGTATCGATATGCGAACCGCTCAGAATCACTTCCTGTGGATATTCGGTACCATTCAGGCGACCGTATAAATTCCCTACTTCATCGAAACGTGTTTCCAGCCCACTTGCTGCCATTCTTTTTTTAAATTGCTGCTGGGTTTCCAGCCATTCCGGCGAATAAAGTAAACGGGTCATCCCACCCGTTGGGTCAGCGCCAAAAGAGGAAAGCCAGGGCAGCGCTTCTTCTATGGCTTGACGAAAATGTGTAATCATAAGAAAGTCCTGTCTCAATAATTATTGCGCAAAGGGATTTTTCGTTTCGTATGACGTGTTATAAAGCGCGTCGGAAATTAAATACTGGTAAATATCATCAACAATTTCGATGCCTTCGACGGCGGCTTTGCGTTGTTTAATATCCTGATCCTGTCCGGGATAATAAACTTGGTTAAAACCGGGCGCGGGGGTAATGGCATTTAATTCGCGCATGGTCTGGCTAAGATGTTGACGGAATAATTCGCTGGAGGAGAAAAAGTTCGGGTTAATAACTAAATGTAATTGCCCCAAATTACGCCCGGCGTGTAAATCGTCATACATCGAACTAACCTGTCGCCCGAACGGTAAGCCGAGTAAGACGCCTGAGAGGACGTCAATCATCATCATCAGGCCATACCCTTTCGGCCCGGCGGCGGGGAGCAGAGCATGTACCGCGAACGGATCGGTTGTTGGTGCACCGTTTTTATCGACCGCCCAGGTATCCGGGATAGACATATTACGCGAGCGGGCGTCGAGCACTTTTCCCCATGCCTGTACGGTAGTCGCCATATCAAAGGTAAGGATCTCGTCGCCTTCTCCCGGCGCGGCAAAGGCCAGTGGGTTAGTACCGTAGTAAATTTCCGCGCCGCCAAACGGCACCACCATTGGATCGGACTGGCACATCGAAATGCCAATTAATCCGGCGCGGGCTGCCTGCTGCACAAAATAAGAGATTGCGCCGCTGTGACCCATCCGGCTGATACCGACCACCGCAACGCCATTTTGCTGGGCGGTTTTGATGGCATGTTCCATACCCATTTTCGCCGCGACCTGTCCGGCGGCATTGTCGGCATGTAAAATTGCCGAGCACGGCCCGGTTTCCTCAAGACGAAACTCCGGTTCGCGGTTGGTGCCGCCTTTTGAAATGCGTTCCGCGTAGTATTCCACGCGCACCGCGCCATGAGAGTGGATCCCTCTGGCATCGGCGTAAACCAATACTTCAGCCACGGTTGCAGCGTGCTCACGTTTTAACCCAGCCTGGCAGAGTTTATTCTCAATTAGCTGGTGGAGTGTTTCCCGACTGATTTTCATCTGTCTTCCTTTTTAACGACGGTGTGAAGCATGACTGCAATTAACATACAGGGAAAATATCTGGATTATGTGATCCAGACAGGCAAAAAAATATAGTTAGAATTTATTTGATAATCCGCTCGCTTTTAACCTGGTTTTTAAAAAAACCACGCTTATTAAAAAATAACACGTAATAGCATGGCGGTTATTTGAATTCTTTTGTTAATAATCCCTGTGTGATATTCATCACCTTATTTACCCGTTGTCATCGATACCGTAATCGCCACATTAACACTGCTCGTGCAATTGCCATGGGTGCAATTTTTAAGGAGTTGTTATGATCCACGCCTTTATTAAAAAAGGGTGTTTTCAGGATTCGGTCAGTTTAATGATTATTTCACGAAAACTCAGCGAATCAGAAAATGTTGATGATGTTTCCGTAATGATGGGTACGCCCGCCAATAAAGCGTTATTAGATACCACAGGTTTCTGGCATGACGATTTTAATAACGCCACGCCGAACGATATTTGCGTGGCAATTCGTAGCGAAGCGGCGGATGCGGGGATCGCGCAGGCGATTATGCAGCAGCTTGAAGAGGCGCTAAAACAACTGGCGCAGGGGGCAGGCAGCAGCCAGGCGTTGACGCAGGTGCGTCGCTGGGACAGTGCCTGTCAGAAATTACCCGACGCCAGTCTGGCGCTGATTTCAGTGGCTGGTGAGTATGCGGCGGAGCTGGCGAACCAGGCGCTGGATCGCAACCTCAACGTGATGATGTTCTCCGATAACGTCACGCTGGAAGATGAAATCCAACTTAAAACCCGCGCGCGGGAAAAAGGCTTGCTGGTGATGGGGCCGGACTGCGGTACATCGATGATTGCCGGCACGCCGCTGGCTTTTGCTAACGTGATGCCGGAAGGCAACATTGGCGTCATTGGCGCTTCCGGTACCGGGATTCAGGAGCTGTGCTCGCAGATTGCGCTGGCAGGGGAGGGAATTACTCACGCGATTGGCCTTGGCGGGCGCGACCTCAGCCGTGAAGTAGGCGGCATCAGTGCGCTGACGGCGCTGGAAATGCTCAGTGCAGACGAGAAAAGCGAAGTGCTGGCATTTGTTTCAAAACCGCCTGCCGAAGCTGTGCGTCTGAAAATTGTTAATGCCATGAAAGCAACCGGCAAACCGACGGTGGCGCTGTTTTTAGGTTATACCCCGGCGGTGGCCCGCGACGAGAATGTCTGGTTTGCCTCCTCGCTGGATGAGGCCGCACGCCTGGCTTGCCTGCTTTCACGTGTCACGGCGCGACGTAACGCAATAGCGCCTGTCAGCAGCGGATTTATTTGCGGTTTGTATACCGGCGGTACGCTGGCTGCCGAAGCGGCGGGATTACTTGCTGGACACCTTGGCGTGGAAGCCGACGATACCCATCATCACGGCATGATGCTCGACGCCGATGGTCACCAGATTATTGACCTCGGCGATGATTTCTACACCGTCGGGCGTCCCCATCCGATGATCGACCCAGCCTTACGCAACCAGTTAATTGCCGATCTCGGCGCTAAACCGCAAGTGCGCGTATTGCTGCTTGATGTCGTGATTGGCTTCGGTGCGACCGCCGATCCTGCCGCCTCGCTGGTAAGCGCCTGGCAAAAAGCATGTGCCGCGCGTTCAGACAATCAACCACTGTATGCCATTGCCACGGTGACAGGCACTGAACGTGACCCGCAATGCCGCTCGCAGCAAATCGCCACGCTGGAAGATGCAGGGATCGCGGTAGTGAGTTCGCTGCCGGAAGCCACCTTGCTGGCGGCGGCACTGATTCGTCCGCTTTCGCCTGCCACTCAGCAACACACACCGTCATTACTGGAAAACGTCGCCGTGATTAACATCGGATTACGCAGCTTTGCGCTGGAGCTACAAAGCGCCAGCAAACCGGTTGTGCATTACCAATGGTCGCCAGTCGCCGGCGGCAATAAAAAACTGGCTCGTTTATTAGAACGTTTGCAATAAGGGGTTCCCATGTTTACATCAGTAGCGCAAGCCAATGCTGCGGTTATCGAACAAATTCGTCGCGCTCGTCCACACTGGCTGGATGTGCAACCGGCTTCTTCACTTATCAGCGAACTAAACGAGGGCAAAACACTGCTTCACGCCGGGCCGCCAATGCGCTGGCAGGAGATGACCGGACCCATGAAAGGGGCGTGCGTGGGCGCATGTCTGTTCGAAGGCTGGGTGAAAGATGAAGCGCAGGCGCTGGCAATACTGGAGCAGGGGGAAGTGAACTTCATTCCTTGTCACCATGTGAATGCCGTCGGTCCAATGGGCGGTATTACTTCTGCCAGTATGCCGATGCTGGTGGTCGAGAACGTGACCGACGGCAACCGGGCGTACTGCAACCTCAACGAAGGTATCGGCAAAGTGATGCGTTTTGGCGCTTACGGCGAAGATGTCCTGACTCGCCATCGCTGGATGCGCGATGTGTTAATGCCAGTATTAAGCGCGGCGCTGGGGCGCATGGAGCGCGGTATCGATCTCACGGCGATGATGGCGCAGGGCATTACGATGGGCGATGAGTTCCATCAACGCAATATTGCTTCCTCTGCACTGTTAATGCGTGCGCTGGCCCCACAAATTGCTCGCCTCGATCATGATAAACAGCACATCGCCGAAGTGATGGATTTCCTCAGCGTGACCGATCAGTTCTTCCTCAACCTCGCGATGGCTTACTGCAAGGCGGCGATGGATGCTGGCGCGATGATCCGCGCAGGCAGCATCGTCACGGCAATGACCCGCAACGGCAATATGTTCGGGATTCGGGTAAGCGGGCTGGGCGAACGCTGGTTTACTGCGCCTGTAAACACTCCGCAAGGTCTGTTTTTCACCGGCTTCTCGCAGGAGCAGGCGAACCCGGATATGGGCGATAGCGCGATTACCGAAACCTTTGGTATCGGAGGTGCGGCAATGATCGCAGCGCCTGGCGTAACGCGCTTTGTCGGTGCGGGTGGCATGGAAGCGGCCAGAGCGGTATCTGAAGAGATGGCGGAAATTTACCTTGAGCGCAATATGCAGTTGCAGATCCCAGGCTGGGATTTTCAGGGCGCGTGCCTGGGACTGGACATTCGTCGCGTGGTAGAAACCGGCATTACGCCACTCATCAATACCGGTATCGCCCATAAAGAGGCGGGGATCGGGCAGATTGGCGCAGGCACTGTGCGGGCACCGCTGGCGTGTTTTGAACAGGCGCTGGAAGCACTGGCTGAAAGCATGGGGATTGGTTGAGGAACGCGCAATGACGATCATCCATCCTCTGCTTGCCAGTAGTAGCGCACCGAATTATCGCCAGTCCTGGCGGTTAGCGGGAGTGTGGCGGCGGGCGATTAACCTGATGACGGAAAGCGGCGAACTGTTAACGCTGCATCGTCAGGGTAGTGGTTTCGGCCCCGGAGGATGGGTGCTTCGCCGCGCGCAATTCGATGCGTTATGCGGTGGATTATGCGGCAATGAACGACCACAGGTTGTGGCTCAAGGGATTCGCCTCGGGCGTTTCACGGTTAAACAGCCACAGCGTTATTGTTTGCTGCGTATTACGCCGCCTGCGCATCCTCAACCGCTTGCAGCTGCATGGATGCAACGCGCGGAGGAAACCGGGCTTTTCGGGCCACTGGCGTTGGCGGCAGGCGATCCGCTGCCTGCTGAGTTACGCCAGTTTCGTCACTGTTTTCAGGCCGCGCTCAATGGCGTTAAGACCGACTGGCGGCACTGGCTGGGTAAAGGCCCCGGATTAACGCCAAGTCATGATGACACGCTGAGCGGAATGCTGCTGGCGGCCTGGTGTTATGGTGCTTTAGATGCGCGCTCCGGTCGCCAGTTTTTTGCCTGTTCCGACAATCTTCAACTCGTTACCACAGCGGTGAGCGTCAGTTATTTACGTTATGCCGCGCAAGGATATTTCGCCTCGCCACTCCTGCACTTTGTCCATGCTCTGAGTTGCCCGAAACGTACCGCTGTTGCGATTGATTCGCTGCTGGCGCTGGGGCATACGTCAGGAGCAGATACACTGCTGGGGTTCTGGCTTGGTCAACAATTATTACAAGGAAAACCATGAAAACACTGGTTGTAGCTCTTGGGGGCAATGCCTTGCTTCAGCGCGGTGAGGCGCTGACGGCAGAAAATCAATATCGCAATATCGCCAGTGCTGTACCTGCGCTGGCGCGCCTGGCCCGTTCTTATCGGCTGGCGATTGTTCACGGCAACGGGCCGCAGGTGGGGCTGCTGGCGTTACAGAATCTGGCGTGGAAAGAAGTGGAACCGTATCCGCTGGATGTGCTGGTGGCAGAAAGTCAGGGGATGATTGGCTATATGCTGGCGCAGAGTTTGAGCGCACAGCCGCAGATGCCGCCTGTCACGACGGTGCTGACGCGCATTGAAGTTTCGCCTGATGATCCGGCGTTTTTGCAGCCAGAGAAGTTTATCGGTCCGGTCTATCAGCCAGAAGAACAAGAGGCACTGGAAGCAGCTTACGGCTGGCAGATGAAACGTGATGGTAAATATTTGCGCCGGGTGGTGGCGTCTCCGCAACCGCGTAAAATTCTCGACAGCGAAGCCATCGAGTTGTTGCTCAAAGAGGGGCATGTGGTGATTTGCAGTGGCGGCGGCGGTGTGCCTGTGACGGAAGATGGGGCAGGGAGTGAAGCGGTGATTGATAAAGATCTCGCTGCTGCGTTGCTCGCTGAGCAGATTAACGCCGATGGGCTGGTGATCCTCACTGATGCTGATGCGGTATATGAAAACTGGGGAACGCCGCAGCAACGCGCCATTCGCCATGCCACACCGGATGAGTTAGCGCCATTTGCCAAAGCCGATGGTTCGATGGGGCCGAAGGTAACGGCGGTGAGTGGTTATGTCAGAAGCCGTGGTAAACCCGCGTGGATTGGGGCGTTATCGCGAATTGAAGAGACGCTGGCGGGCGAAGCGGGGACCTGTATTTCGCTGTAGTGATGAGAGCATCCAGCAATCGGTGCACCATGCCTGATGCGACGCTTGACGCGTCTTATCAGGCCTACAATGGGTACCGGATCGGTGTAGGCCGGATAAGGCTTTCACGCCGCATCCGGCAATCAAATGAGCACCAGGTTAACTGAACTTACTCTGTGCCCACATCACGCCGCTGGCATATTCCGGCGGCAGCAGCGGGATTAAGGCTTCCAGCGTCGCGGACAGACGCGATGTGTCGCTGTCGGTCAAATTCAGATGCCCCACTTTACGGCCCGGACGGACTTCTTTGTCGTACCAGTGCAGATGCACCAGCGGCAGTTTCAGCCAGTCATAATTCACATCGCTACCAATCAGATTGATCATCACCGACGGATTATTCACCACTGGTTGCGGTAACGGCAGATCGGTAATCGCCCGCAGATGCAGCTCAAACTGGCTGATGCTGGCACCGTTTTGTGTCCAGTGACCGCTGTTATGCACACGCGGAGCCAGTTCGTTGATCAGCAGACCTTGCGGGGTGACAAAACACTCCATCGCCATCACGCCCACATAGCCCAGCTCCTGCATAATCGCCGACAGCATCTCTTCGGCTTGCGCCTGCTGCTGTGCGTTGGCCTGCGGAAAAGCGACGCTGGTGCGCAAAATACCGTCCTGATGCAGGTTATGCGTCAGCGGATAAAACACGGTGCTGCCATCAAAGCCGTGCGCGCCAACCAGCGACACTTCACCAGAGAAGTTAATGCCCTGCTCGACAATACATTCGCCGTAACACTCTGCCGGTAACTGTTCGGTTTCATTTGCGCGTAAACGCCATTGACCGCGACCGTCATAACCACCAGTGCGACGCTTAACAATCGCCAGCTCACCTAAACGATCAAACACCGCAGGCCACTCGCTGCGTTCGGCAAGTAACTGCCACGGTGCAGTCGGCAGGTGGAGCTTATCGAAAAGCTGCTTCTGAGTCAGACGGTCAGCAATCATCGGGAACACATCGCGGTTCACAAAGGCCGGATGGCGCGCCAGCTCGCGGGTTAATGCGGTTTCCGGCCAGCGTTCTATCTCAGCGGTAATCACGCTTTGTTGAAAAGGCACCGCCGCCGGTTCAGCGTCCAGCCCGACTGGCCAGACAGCAATGCCTAACGGTTCGCCTGCCTGACGCAGCATACGGCCTAACTGCCCGTTACCGAGGACGCAAACCTGTTTCATGCCGCACCTCGCGGGTCCGGGTTTTCCAGCACTTCGTCGGTCTGGGCTTTGCGCCAGTCATTCAGACGCTGGTGCAGTTCTTTATCATGAGTCGCAAGAATTTGTGCTGCCAGTAACGCCGCGTTTGCCGCGCCAGCTTTACCAATCGCCAGCGTACCCACCGGAATGCCGCGCGGCATTTGTACGATGGAGTAGAGGCTATCGACACCGCTCAGTGCGGCGCTCTGTACTGGCACGCCCAGCACCGGCACCAGCGTTTTGGCGGCAATCATGCCTGGCAGATGCGCTGCGCCGCCTGCGCCCGCAATAATCACCTGATAACCGTTCTCTTCGGCGCTTTCGGCGAAGCTGAACAGTTTATCGGGGGTGCGGTGAGCAGAAACCACTTCAACGTGGTGCGGGACATTCAGGATTTCGAAGATTTCGGCGGCGAACTGCATGGTAGCCCAGTCGCTTTTGGACCCCATCACGATGGCGACACGCGCCGGATTATTGCGGGAAGACATGCGTCTTAAAACTCCTGTGGTGCACAACTCTCGGCTTTAGAGGGCACAGAGAATAGCACGGAAAGAGAGCAAGGAAAACGGTTGCGTGGCTGTGAAATCAGCAAAGTTGCGGGTTTTTTATAACGGAAAATGAATCAGCTCAACGTCATCCGCCGTGACTTTCACCATTGAACCTTCCGTATGCCAGGCACCCAGTACCACGCGAAAAGCAGGTTGCTGATTGGCGATAAGTTCATGCACCGCCGGGCGATGGGTATGCCCGTGGATCAGCCATTGCACCTGATGTTTTTCCATCGCACTGACCACCGCGTTTTGGTTAACGTCCATGATCGCCAGCGATTTACTGCTGTTGGCTTCTTTGCTGTTCGCGCGCATTCGCGCGGCAATGCGTTTGCGCACAAACAACGGCAGGGCGAGGAATAGCGTCTGCAGCCAGGGTTTGTGGACCTTGGCGCGAAAAGCCTGATAACCCGCGTCATCGGTGCACAGCGTGTCGCCATGCATAATCAACACCCGGCGACCATAAAGTTCGAGCACCTTTTCTTCCGGCAATAACGTCATGCCACTTTCACGGGCAAAGCGTTTGCCGAGCAGAAAATCACGGTTGCCATGAATGAAATAACAGGGAACGCCGGAATCGGACACCGCTTTGATCGCCGCCGCCATCTTGCGATGGAGTGGGTTGGGATCGTCGTCGCCAATCCATGCTTCAAACAGATCGCCAAGAATATACAGCGCGTCGGCCTTGCGGGCTTCCCCCGCTAAAAAACGCAGAAAACCGGCGGTGATCGCCGGTTCTTCCACGCAGAGATGAAGATCTGCAATAAAGAGTGTCGCCACGATTACTCGCTAACGGTCACGCTTTCAATGATAACGTCTTCTTTTGGCACGTCCTGGTGCATACCGCTACGACCGGTTGCAACACCTTTGATTTTGTCTACCACGTCCATGCCGTCAACCACTTCAGCAAACACGCAGTAGCCCCAACCTTGCAGGCTTTCGCCAGAGAAGTTCAGGAAGTCGTTATCAACCACGTTGATGAAGAACTGTGCAGTTGCAGAGTGCGGAGCCTGAGTACGTGCCATTGCCAGCGTACCACGGGTATTTTTCAGGCCGTTGTTGGCTTCGTTTTTGATCGGTTCTTTGGTGGCTTTTTGTTTCATGCCCGGTTCAAAACCGCCGCCCTGAATCATAAAGCCGTTGATAACACGGTGGAAAATGGTGTTGTTGTAAAAACCTTCGCGGCAGTAGTCCAGGAAGTTTTTAACTGTTTCAGGTGCTTTATCGTCAAAAGTTTTGATGACAATATCGCCGTGATTGGTGTGGAAAGTAACCATTTTTGCATCCTGTTCCGTTTGATTGGTGCTTCAACCCAGTTCGGGTCATATATAGGGTGGTGTTATAGCATAACCGCACGATCGGATCATCACGCAATGTATGCTGATTCGCGCGGGAAATATGGGTATTATACGCAACTCAATTACCCACACATGTCTAAACGGAATCTTCGATGCTAAAAATCTTCAATACTCTGACACGCCAAAAAGAGGAATTTAAGCCTATTCACGCCGGGGAAGTCGGCATGTACGTGTGTGGAATCACCGTTTACGATCTCTGTCATATCGGTCACGGGCGTACCTTTGTTGCTTTTGACGTGGTTGCGCGCTATCTGCGTTTCCTCGGCTATAAACTGAAGTATGTGCGCAACATTACCGATATCGACGACAAAATCATCAAACGCGCCAATGAAAATGGCGAAAGCTTTGTGGCGCTGGTGGATCGCATGATCGCCGAAATGCACAAAGATTTTGATGCTTTGAACATTCTGCGCCCGGATATGGAGCCGCGCGCGACGCACCATATCGCAGAAATTATTGAACTCACTGAACAACTGATCGCCAAAGGTCACGCTTATGTGGCGGACAACGGCGACGTGATGTTTGACGTCCCGACCGATCCAACTTATGGCGTGCTGTCGCGTCAGGATCTCGACCAGCTGCAGGCTGGCGCGCGCGTTGACGTGGTTGATGACAAACGCAACCCGATGGACTTCGTTCTGTGGAAGATGTCGAAAGAGGGCGAACCGAGCTGGCCGTCTCCGTGGGGCGCGGGTCGTCCTGGCTGGCACATTGAATGTTCGGCCATGAACTGCAAGCAGCTGGGTAACCACTTTGATATCCACGGCGGCGGTTCAGACCTGATGTTCCCGCACCACGAGAACGAAATCGCGCAGTCCACCTGTGCCCATGATGGTCAGTATGTGAACTACTGGATGCACTCCGGAATGGTGATGGTTGACCGCGAGAAGATGTCCAAATCGCTGGGTAACTTCTTTACCGTGCGCGATGTGCTGAAATACTACGACGCGGAAACCGTGCGTTACTTCCTGATGTCGGGCCACTATCGCAGCCAGTTGAACTACAGCGAAGAGAACCTGAAGCAGGCGCGTGCGGCGCTGGAGCGTCTCTACACTGCGCTGCGCGGCACAGATAAAACCGTTGCGCCTGCCGGTGGCGAAGCGTTTGAAGCGCGCTTTATTGAAGCGATGGACGACGATTTCAACACCCCGGAAGCCTATTCCGTACTGTTTGATATGGCGCGTGAAGTAAACCGTCTGAAAGCAGAAGATATGGCAGCGGCGAATGCAATGGCATCTCACCTGCGTAAACTTTCCGCTGTATTGGGCCTGCTGGAGCAAGAACCGGAAGCGTTCCTGCAAAGCGGCGCGCAGGCAGACGACAGCGAAGTGGCTGAGATTGAAGCGTTAATTCAACAGCGTCTGGATGCCCGTAAAGCGAAAGACTGGGCGGCGGCGGATGCGGCGCGTGATCGTCTTAACGAGATGGGGATCGTGCTGGAAGATGGCCCGCAAGGGACCACCTGGCGTCGTAAGTAATTGCGCTATTGCCGGATGCGAGTTTTCGCATCCGGTTATCGTCTGCGCCACCACAACATTCCCATCAGTAGCATCCCCGGCAACCACACCCACATCAATTCAGAAATAATCACCTGATGCCCGTACGGCGTGGTGTAACGAGACAATGCAAACGGCGCGACTTTTATCACCTGCCAGGGAGCGAAAAAGCGTTCATCTGACCACGGCCACAGCCAGCCAACGCCTTTACCGCCAGTGGTTACCGAATCCAGCAAGCTGTGCGATAGCAACGAGACGGTTAAAAACAGCCAGCAGCGAATCAGCCCAGCCCTGAACCATCGGCGTCCAATAAACACACATAACAGCGGGACAACAAACGCAAACACCAGCGAATGGGTAAACCCGCGATGACCAAAAACATTGCCGTAAGCAACGCCAAATTTAAACGACAATACGTCGGCGTCGGGCAGCATCGCCAGGATGATTCCGGCAAATAACAGACGCGGAGGGATGACTTTCGAACCCAACCCTAAACCAATGCATAGGGGAACGGCGGCGTGCGTAATAACGGTTGGCATGATGGTCGCTTCGGCAAAATGTCGATGCTATCAGCATGGATGAACGGGGCGTAGAGGGCAAAAGTCTGAAAAGAGAACCGGCCTGTTGATACAGGCCGGGAAAGGGATCAGGCAACAACCTGTACGCTGTGACCTGCAAAACTCACTGTCTGACCGGCGACGATTTTGCAGCGTTTGCGCGTTTCAACCGCACCGTCGACTTTCACCTGGCCTTCGGAAATCGCGATTTTCGCCTGCGCGCCGCTTTCGCTCCAGCCTTCCAGTTTCAGCAAATCGCACAGCTCAACGTGCGGATGTTTACCTAAAGAAAATGTCGCCATGTTACTCACCCTGTGGATCATGATATTCAACGCACGCCTGAAGCGTGTTTTCAATCAGCGTGGCAACCGTCATCGGGCCAACGCCGCCCGGAACAGGCGTAATGTATGAGGCGCGTTTAGCCGCGTCTTCAAACACGACGTCGCCCACAACTTTGCCATTTTCCAGACGGTTGATGCCGACATCAATCACAATTGCGCCTTCTTTGATCCAGTCACCAGGAATAAAGCCCGGCTTGCCGACGGCAACGATCAACAGATCGGCATTTTCTACGTGGTGACGCAGATTTTTAGTGAAACGGTGAGTCACGGTAGTGGTGCAACCTGCGAGCAACAGTTCCATGCTCATTGGACGACCGACGATATTCGATGCGCCAATCACCACGGCGTTGAGGCCGAAGGTATCAATGTTGTAACGCTCAAGCAGCGTGACGATACCGCGCGGGGTGCAGGGACGCAGACGCGGCGCGCGCTGGCACAGACGACCGACGTTATAAGGATGGAAACCGTCCACGTCTTTGTCCGGATGAATACGTTCCAGCACTTTGACGTTATCAATACCCGCCGGTAACGGCAGTTGAACCAGAATGCCATCGATGGTGTTATCGGCATTCAGCGCATCGATAAGCTCCAACAGCTCCGCTTCGCTGGTGGTTTCCGGGAGGTCATAAGAGCGGGAGACGAACCCGACTTCTTCACAAGCCTTGCGTTTGCTTGCGACATAAATTTGCGATGCAGGGTTACTACCCACCAGCACAACGGCCAGTCCTGGTGCCCGCAGTCCGGCTGCAATACGCGCCTGAACTTTTTGAGCAACTTCAGAGCGCACCTGCTGCGCAATCGTTTTACCGTCAATAATCTTTGCTGCCATCAGAGAGAGGATTCCATCTGTTACGTAGGTCGAAGGGGATGCGCCTATTTTGTCAGAAGCGGGGCGCGCTGTCAGGTTTCGTTTCAGATTTATCGCGTGAAGCGACCTCTTGCGAAGGTGAGGCGCACCGTCGCTGAGGTCGCTGAGATTGAAAGCTTCATTTTTCGTCCATGATGGCGTTGTAAATCTGGAACTGATTTATTTCCTTGTTTAAGGAGGTAATGACTCCAACTTATTGATAGTGTTTTATGTTCAGATAATGCCCGATGACTTTGTCATGCAGCTCCA
>NZ_JAVUPQ010000072.1:0-20513 GCF_032029835.1 Escherichia sp. AM3
CGGTGGAGCTGCATGACAAAGTCATCGGGCATTATCTGAACATAAAACACTATCAATAAGTTGGAGTCATTACCCTCGCTCTGAACTCATAATAAATTCTATGGTTCTCCAGGCTACTGAAAACCAGATACAGAACTTAACTCCTTTTATTGATTCAGATAAAGCTCCTCGCCAGCCAATAGCGAGTTCCAGAACTTGAGGCGCTCGTGAAGAGAAAATATATTTACCGAGCTTTTCTAAAAGCCAGGGGCTGGATGTTGTGATTTTTATATATTTCTCTCCAAGTATTTCAAAGTAACTTGCTTTTGTATACTTTAAGGCATTAAGGTTAAATATAATTTTCCCATTGTCATCAAACTCAGTCATTAATTTACCCGCGTTAACTAACCAGGCGAGTGTATCTTTTATACCTGAAGGATGTGTAGTGATAAAATGAATGTAATCAAATGATGTTATTGGGCTGAGTATTTTTTTTGCAACATCAAGTGTCAAGAGAATAACATGATGAGTGTTCTGATGCCTTAACTCATCAATGAGTGGGACGTCGTTAAGATAAGGGTGCTGAGGTACTAGCTGGTTTATCGGCTGAGCCCCCCGAAGAATGTCACCCACATAATCAGCCCACTGTGCATTCTGTGTGTTGTTGTTATTCCTTAAACCAGCCATTTTATCTCTCCGCAATAGTAATTTATTATGTTATTACAGTAAGTTACTGTACACGATCCTGCCATTTACTCATTGCATTCGTACCGGCTAACGTATGCTCCCAGGAAATATCTTCATAAATAAAGGCAATTCTCTCCTGTGGTTCCAGTTCTTTTTCCAGGACAGCATGCGGTGTGACAAAATCAATACTTGATATTCGGGCTTTTGACAGATTTATTTTATAATAAGGCTGGTAAATACCCGCTTTACTGGTTCGGTAGAGTATAAATTCACATATTGCCATTTTTTCATTGTCACTAAGTGCTTTTGCCAGCAATGGTGAGGATTTATCAACCGGTTTGGTGATAATTAATTCATGATGATTGACATTTTGACTTCTTGAGATGGAATGCATTAACGCATAAACCATGATCTGATCTTTATGTTCTGGCTGCGCTTTGTTTCCGACAGAATCAAGCGTTGAGCAACCTGCTGAAATTAGCCCTTGTGTCTCTCCACTCAAAGATAAATAACTTATATTTGCCATGATAATCTCCTTTAATTAAATAATTATTTTTCGGCCGTGGTACCGGTTGCCGCCTCTGGCATGACGTTATTCTTCAGCAGCAGCCAGCGGCTTAACACGCCTTCGAGTCGCTCATTAATTTGTTTTTCCAGCGCATCTGTATTCTGCTTCTGCGCACGGGCATCATGGTACTGCGTCAACAGAGACTCAACGGGTGTTTCCTGCCCCAGTCCCCGCTCCGCCTGCCAGATGACATTTTTGATATAGGAAAGGGTTAGTCCCTCTTTCTCGCGCTGCATCACTAGATCTGCAAAAGCATGTAAGTCCTGGCGGGTCTGCAACCAGCCACGCAACTGCGGGCTACTCTGTGCGCGGGTTTTGAGTGCCTCATTCCATTGTGTCGAGGCCTGTTGCTGTTGCAGGCTTTCCGGCCAGCGACTGTCGGCAACACGCATCATCTGCATCCCGGTTTCCAGCGGCTGTACCGGGGAGGTATCAAGAAGTTGTTGCAGCCTGCGCTCATAGTTTTCGAGTTCAGGTGAGGCCATCCACACCGTTGCTGCGCCCTGAGCGGTGTCGTTAACCTGTAACAGTTGCTGCTGCACCGGATACCCAGGAATCCATCGCCGTCAGTTCAACCAGTTCATCGCGCTGTTTTACAAAATAGCTTTGCAGGCCGTAACGGGTAAGAAACTGTGGAACAACCAGTTTGTTGTCATCGGCAGATGTAAACACCTGGTCAAAGGTTGGCCCTACCTGGTCACGCAGATTGAGGTCGGCAGGAAGAACGCCCAGCGCCCGCGTTTTCAGGCTCTGGTAAACCCGCTGGTAGACAGGCAGTTTGCTCAGTTCTTTCTGTGCTGATACCACGGGCTTGTCATATGGCGTCCAGCGGCTGATGGCGTCACCGTCGCCCGCCTGACGCTCTGCATGCCAGTCAGTATGAGCCAGCGCGTAGTCAAGATGGGACATCAGTTGTGCCTGGATATCGCGCTGGCCGTGGAATTTTTCGCTCCAGCGTTTTGCCATATACTGCTTCACCACCTCATTGTTACGTCCGCTTTTGTCCTCCAGCATTCGCATTACGCGCAGCACCGCGAGTTTTTCTTCACTCTCCGGCGGCGCGGCGTTCATCGCTTTGACCAGCCCGTTAAACAGCGAGGGCAGGTACTGCTGCTGCGCAAGCTGTACCAGCCCCGCCTCTTCCGTCAACTGTGCGGCAAGGTACTGGCGGTGAAACTGATCGCGGGGATCGCCTTCGGGTAGCATGTCCAGATATCGCAGCGCCGCCTCCAGACCCTGCTCAGCAAAACAGGCTCTGGCTGCCTTCGATTCCTCACCGATTTGCGCAACCGGTGCAACTTTGGCGTCGGGCGAAGCTGCCAGCCATTGTTTCGTCTGCTCACTGATAAACGGTGTGTGGTCATTAAACAGCAGCCCGGTAAGCTGGGGTAACGGTATCCGGCTGGAGGCGGTGTGGCTGACACACGACCCGGCATACCCGGATGAACAGCCGACTGCGCCGCTGGCGCGCTACACGTACACGGCCAGCGGAGAACTGCGGGCGGTGTATGACCGCAGCGGGACGCAGGTTCGCGGGTTTACTTATGATGCGGAGCACGCCGGGCGGATGGTGGCACACCATTAACCGCATCGCGGAAGATGCGCACTATGTCTACCGCCACGATGAATACGGCAGGCTGGCGGAGAAGACGGACCGCATCCCGGAAGGGGTGATACGGATGCACGACGAGCGGACCCACCACTACCATTACGACAGCCAGCACCGTCTGGTGTTCTACACGCGGATACAGCACGGCGAACCACAGGTGGAGAGCCGGTACCTCTATGACCCGCTGGACCGCCGGACGGGAAAACGGGTATGGCGGCGGGAGCGTGACCTGACGGGGTGGATGTCGCTGTCGCGTAAACCGGAGGAGACCTGGTACGGGTGGGACGGTGACAGGCTGACCACTGTACAGACCCAACAGACAAGAATCCAGACGGTATACCAGCCGGGAAGCTTCACGCCGCTCCTGAGAATCGAAACAGAGAATGGCGAACAGGCGAAGGCGCGGCACCGGAGCCTGGCGGAGGTGTTGCAGGAGGACACGAGGGTGACGCTACCGGCGGAGCTGGCGGTGATGCTGGGAAGGCTGGAGCGGGAGCTGCGGCAGGGCAGCGTGAGTGAAGAAAGCCAGCAGTGGCTTGCACAGTGTGGGTTGACGGCGGAACAGATGGCGGCGCAACTGGAGGCGGAATACATCCCGGAGAGGAAACTTCATCTTTACCACTGTGACCACCGTGGGCTGCCGCTGGCGCTTATCAGCCCGGAAGGGGAAACGGCGTGGCAGGGGGAGTATGACGAGTGGGGAAACCTGCTGGGCGAGGAAAGCGCGCAGCACCTTCAGCAGTCACTCCGTCTGCCGGGACAGCAGTATGATGAGGAGTCGGGGCTGTACTACAACCGCAACCGGTACTATGATCCGTTGCAGGGGAGATATATCACCCAGGACCCGATAGGGCTGGAGGGGGGATGGAACCTGTATCAGTACCCACTCAATCCTATTGAACATATAGATCCGTTGGGGTTAGCACTTGATTTGAATTATTATTCTCCGTCAGATCCTATATATAAAGGTTCTCTTAATGTAAGGGAATTTCCAACGGGTTTTACAGTTGGAGGTCATGGTTCGCCTACATCTATGAGTGATGACAGAATCAAAAAAGGAAGTGATCTGACAATAAAACAATTAGCTAGCGACATAAGAGCGAATCCTAAATATCATGAAGGTATGCCTGTAGTCTTGTTTTCCTGCGAAACAGGAAAAGGCAAAAATTCATTTGCACAGAAACTAGCTAACGAACTTGATGCTACAGTGATTGCTCCTGATGAAATAATATGGATTTGGCCGGATGGAAACTATGCTATTATGGGGCAAACAGCTAGGATAACAATAGGCGGTAAGGACAACGGGGCGTTTGAATTGGTGCCAGACGAGAAACAACCAGGGGACTTTCATAAATTTACACCTACAGGAAGCAAATAGTAATGAAAGTATTTACTTTTTTGTTGATTATCATGGTATGTCTTTATAACTTTGGAGTGAGGGCTGCTATGGATAACTCAAAACATTCTGATGAGGCGGAAAAATTATTGGCGGAGCTTTCTGCTAGAAAAGGTGAAGGTGAAGGTGAACCAAAATCAACAGTAAGCGTCTTTTATTTGCAGCCAGAAGAAGTAAATACTTTATCACACCAGGCAAAACGAGGCGATGGCGAGGCGGGTTTTAGGTTGTTCTTGTACTACAAGTTGTCCAATTATGATGAAGAAAAAAGTAGTCAGTGGTTAAAAATAGCGGCTAATAATGGTCATGCGACAGCTCAGTATCGGTTATATGTAGAGTTACAAGAACAAGGTGAAACCAAGGAAGCTAATGAATGGTTACAAAAAATTAAATTGGCTGCCAGTAATAATGACAGTTCAGCAATATGGTTCTTGGTGAATTGTTATAAAAACCAGGGAAATAAAAAAGAAGCATTGCAATGGGCATATAAACTCAAAGCGAGTAAACAGCCGCTTGATGCAGATCGACTAATTGAAGAATTAACGAAAGAACAAAAGTAGCTTTAAACAGGTAACAGAAAAATGGAGAGTAGAAAAACTTTACCAGTCGCTACAACACCTACACACAAAATTACGTTTACGACGACTGCAACAAGCTCATCAAAGCGCAAGTTGAAACCAAAACTGGCATCTTCGTCGCCGGTTATCATTACGATGTACTTGGCAGATGCATCAAAAGTCGCAAGAGAAAAGATGAAAATATAGCTTTTTGTATCATTAAGTATGTGGCCAGCACATGACTCGGCATAGATCTTATGACTAAGATTCTACACCCCAAACCTAAGTATGGGCCTAAGAAGCCGTTTGGTTCATTTTTTATATCTCCAGCATTTTAGTGGATGGAGCTTATGAAAATAATAAGGTTATTATTGCTGGCTTGTTCGATAACCATTCATTTTTTTATTGTAAAAGAACATGTATTTAAAATATTCAATCAACATGCTTATTATTTTTTGTTTGCTTTTTATGTTTTGATAGTGTTCTGTTTTTTGTTATTTTTTAAAAGATCTTTTATTGTTGATTTAATAGCTTGTATAATAATTCCTTATATTTCTTCTGTCATAAGTTTCTTGTTTTTGTCCATGTTAATATCTCCTCACCTCAGGGAAAGATCACCTAACGCCGCTTTTTTGTACTAAATAATTCGCACTAAATGTTCAATAATTGAGATATTCCTTATTATCTAAAACTGTTTTTCACAGCTTACATATGATCAAATACTCCTTGCATAAATAAGGAGAACAAAATGGAACTTAAAAAATTGATGGAACATATTTCTGTTATTCCCGATTACAGACAAGCCTGGAAAGTGGAACATAAATTGTCAGATATTCTACTGTTGATTATTAGTGCCGTTATTTCTGGTGCAGAAGGTTAGGAAGATATAGAGGATTTTGGGGAAACACATCTCGATTTTTTGAAGCAATATGGTGATTTTGAAAATGGTATTCCTGTTCACGATACCATTGCCAGAGTTGTATCCTGTATCAGTCCTGCAAAATTTCACGAGTGCTTTATTAACTGGATGCGTGACTGCCATTCTTCAGATGATAAAGACGTCATTGCAATTGATGGAAAAACGCTCCGGCACTCTTATGACAAGAGTCGCCGCAGGGGAGCGATTCATGTCATTAGTGCGTTCTCAACAATGCACAGTCTGGTCATCGGACAGATCAAGACGGATGAGAAATCTAATGAGATTACAGCTCCCCCTGAACTTCTTAACATACTGGATATTAAAGGAAAAATAATCACAACTGATGCGATGGGTTGCCAGAAAGATATTGCAGAGAAGATACAAAAACAGGGAGGTGATTATTTATTCGCGGTAAAAGGAAACCAGGGGCGGCTAAATAAAGCCTTTGAGGAAAAATTTCCGCTGAAAGAATTAAATAATCCAGAGCATGACAGTTACGCAATCAGTGAAAAGAGTCACGGCAGAGAAGAAATCCGTCTTCATATTGTTTGCGATGTCCCTGATGAACTTATTGATTTCACGTTTGAATGGAAAGGGCTGAAGAAATTATGCGTGGCAGTCTCCTTTCGGTCCATAATAGCAGAACAAAAGAAAGAACCCGAAATGACGGTCAGATATTATACCAGCTCTGCTGATTTAACTGCAGAGAAGTTCGCCACAGCAATCCGAAACCACTGGCACGTGGAAAATAAGCTGCACTGGCGCCTGGACGTGGTAATGAATGAAGACGACTGCAGAATAAGAAGAGGAAATGCAGCGGAATTATTTTCAGGGATACGGCACATTGCTATTAATATTTTGACGAATGATAAGGTATTCAAGGCAGGGTTAAGACGTAAGATGCGAAAAGCAGCCATGGACAGAAACTATCTGGCGTCAGTCCTTGCGGGGAGCGGGCTTTCGTAATCTTGCCTTGGATCAAATACTCCTTACATAATTAAGGAGAACAAAATGGAACTTAAAAAATTGATGGAACATATTTCTGTTATCCCCGATTACAGAAAAGCCTGGAATGTGGAACATAAATTATCGGATATTCTACTGTTGACTATTTGTGCCGTTATTTCTGGTGCAGAAGGTTGGGAAGATATAGAGGATTTTGGGGAAACACATCTCGATTTTTTGAAGCAATATGGTGATTTTGAAAATGGTATTCCTGTTCACGATACCATTGCCAGAGTTGTATCCTGTATCAGTCCTGCAAAATTTCACGAGTGCTTTATTAACTGGATGCGTGACTGCCATTCATCAAATGACAAAGACGTCATCGCGATTGATGGAAAAGCACTTCCACACTCCTATGATAAAAGTGGTCGCAGGAGAGCGGGCTTTCGTAGTCTTCCCCGACTCTCCCCAGCCCTAAACACAACCCCCACTCACCGCAACCTAAACTCATCCGCATCCTGCCATGCCGGAAACTTTTCTCTATATTCCCGCAATGCCATCATCGACAGCTCCGCATCAATGCGCGTTGCCTGATGCGCGTCGGCAGTAGCGATAATCTCGCCTTGTGGATTAATCACCCGGCTGTCACCGCGATAATGGCAGCCGTTGCCATCGCTGCCGACGCGATTGCATCCCGCCACATACGCCTGATTCTCAATCGCGCGGGCCGTCAGCAATGCCTGCCAGTGCAGAGAGCGCGGAGCAGGCCAGTTGGCGACGTACAGGGCGAGGTCATAATCGTTGAGATTGCGCGACCACACAGGAAAACGTAAGTCGTAGCACACCAGCGGCAAAATACGCCAGCCGCGCCATTCCACAATCACTCGCGCATTGCCCGATTTATAATGTAGATGCTCATCTGCCATGCGGAACAGATGACGCTTATCATAAAAATGTACCGTGCCGCCCGGCTCAACCAGCAAAAAGCGGTTAACCGAACCAGACTCCGTTTGTAATGCAACACTGCCTGCAATCAGCGCATTGCACTGCTGCGCCTTAGCTGTCATCCAGTTCACTACGTCATCTTGTGCTAGCGACGAAGCTGCCGCTTCCATGGCAAAGCCGCTGGTAAACATCTCCGGTAGAACGATCACATCGCGCCCGGTAATACCTTCCAGTTGACGATCAAAATGACGCAGGTTGGCAGGACCATCCATCCACACCAGTGGTTGCTGCAAAAGCGTAATCTTCAAACCAGGCACGGTGTACAACTCCTTTATGCGAAGGGTTTTATAACTTTAACACCTTATCAGGCAGTTGCCTTAGCGCAGAATAAATTGATAACAAATGCTGATATTGGAAATATCTGATTTGCAAATTATCGTGTTATCGCCAGGCTTTAGGAGGTTAATAACATGGGCAGGATAAGCTCGGGAGGAATGATGTTTAAGGCAATAACGACAGTCGCCGCTCTGGTCATCGCCACCAGTGCAATGGCGCAGGATGATTTAACCATTAGCAGCCTTGCAAAGGGCGAAACCACCAAAGCTGCATTTAATCAGATGGTACAAGGGCATAAGCTGCCTGCCTGGGTGATGAAAGGCGGTACTTATACTCCCGCACAAACCGTAACGTTGGGAGATGAGACGTATCAGGTGATGAGCGCGTGCAAACCGCATGACTGTGGCTCGCAACGTATCGCTGTGATGTGGTCCGAGAAATCTAATCAGATGACGGGGCTGTTCTCGACTATTGATGAGAAAACGTCGCAAGAGAAACTCACCTGGCTGAATGTGAACGATGCGCTTTCGATTGATGGTAAAACGGTGTTGTTCGCGGCGTTGACCGGCAGCCTGGAAAACCATCCGGATGGCTTTAATTTTAAATAATTAGCGGATAAAGAAACGGAGCCTTTCGGCTCCGTTATTCATTTACGCGGCTTCAACTTTCCGCACTTTCTCCGGCAACTTTACCGGCTTCGTCGCCAGCTCTTCCGGATCAAAGTCATCAACGTTAATACTGCGCAGACGGCTTTCTTCAGCTTTCACCAGAATAGCGGCTTCATCTTTATCAATCAGCCCCTTCACCAGCGCGTTGTGCGCCAGTTCATCCAGACGGGTAAACGGCAGGTTTTTACCCAGCTCTTTACAGATCCGCTGATGAATTGGGTCGGCGGCAATCACATCCACCAGCGCCTCTTCCAGCAAGCCAACCGGATTATGCTCGCTCGGCGTCAGGTACTGACCGCGACCAATGCGGGAACGGGTGGCGTTCGGCACTTGTAAAATCTTCGCCACTTTATGATCCAGCTTGTCAGAAGGTGCCAGATAATGACGTCCGGTCGGGAAGATCACCACATTCAGCAGCCCGGCAACCACGCGGTTCGGGAAGTTTTGCAGTAAATCATCCATCGCCTGTTCAGCCTGATACAGCGCATCTTGTACGCCCCAGTGCACCAGCGGCAGGTCGGCTTCATTACGGCCTTCGTCGTCATAACGCTTCAGCACGGCAGAGGCGAGGTAGAGCTGGCTTAAAATATCCCCCAGACGGGCCGAGATGCGCTCGCGACGTTTCAGGCTGCCGCCCAGCACAGCCATCGAGACATCAGAAAGCAGGGCGAGGTTGGCGCTCAGGCGGTTCAGGTGCTGATAGTAGCGTTTAGTGGCATCGCCGGTTGGCGTGCTGCTGGTTAAACCGCGCGTCAGGCCCAGCCAGAAGCTGCGAACTTTGTTGCTACCGACGTGACCGATATGTTTGAACAACAGTTTATCGAACGCGTTGACGTCATTGTTCTTCGCCGCTTCCATCTCTTCCAGCACGTACGGATGGCAACGAATCGCTCCTTGTCCGAAGATCATCATGCTGCGGGTCAGAATGTTAGCCCCTTCAACGGTGATGGCAATCGGTGCGCCCTGGTAAGCACGCGCCAGGAAGTTGCTTTGCCCGAGCATAATGCCTTTACCGCCGGTAATATCCATCGCATCAATAATCGACTGCTGCCCGCGGTGGGTACAGTGATACTTAACGATAGCCGACAGCACGGCAGGTTTTTCGCCGAACATAATGCCGTAGGTAATCAGCGATGCCGCAGCATCCATCACGTAGGCATTACCGGCAATACGCGCCAGCGGCTCTTCAATCCCTTCCATCTTACCAATAGAGATTTTGAACTGACGGCGAATGTGAGCATACGCGCCGGTTGCCAGCGCTACCGATTTCACGCCGCCGGTTGAGTTGGAAGGCAGGGTGATGCCGCGGCCTACCGAGAGGCACTCCACCAGCATCCGCCAGCCTTGCCCGGCCATTTTCGGCCCGCCGATGATGTAATCGATCGGCACGAAGACATCTTTACCGCGCGTCGGTCCGTTCTGGAACGGTACGTTCAGCGGGAAGTGGCGACGACCAATTTCCACGCCCGGCGTGGTGGTTGGGATCAGCGCACAGGTAATGCCTAAATCTTCTGCACCGCCGAGTAATTTTTCCGGGTCGGAGAGTTTAAACGCCAGCCCAAGCACGGTCGCAATCGGTGCCAGCGTAATGTAGCGTTTGTTCCAGGTCAGACGCATCCCCAGCACCTGCTGGCCCTGCCATTCGCCCATGCAGACAATCCCGGTGTCCGGAATCGCGCCCGCATCGGAACCCGCTTCCGGGCTGGTCAGTGCAAAGCAGGGGATCTCCTGACCACGCGCCAGACGCGGCAGATAGTGATCTTTCTGCTCGTCAGTGCCGTAATGTTGCAACAGTTCGCCCGGGCCTAATGAGTTTGGCACGCCGACGGTAATCGCCAGGATCCCGCTCACGCCGGAGAGTTTTTGCAGCACGCGAGACTGGGCATAAGCCGAGAACTCCAGCCCGCCGTACTCTTTTTTGATGATCATCGCGAAGAAACGATGCTCTTTAAGGTACGCCCACAACTCCGGCGGCAGATCCGCCAGCTCATGGGTGATCTGGAAATCATTCGCCATCCGGCAGGCTTCTTCTACCGGGCCGTCGAGAAACGCTTGCTCTTCGGCGGTCAGGCGCGGCTGCGGATAGTTATGCAGCTTTTTCCAGTCCGGCTTGCCCTGGAACAAGTCGCCCTCCCACCAGGTGGTGCCCGCATCAATCGCTTCTTTCTCAGTGCGCGACATCGGCGGCATCACCTTACGGAAACCGCGAAATACCGGCGCGGAAATCATCGACTTACGCATAGGCGCAAAGTTAAATGGCACGAGGATAATGGCCAGAGGCACCAGTACCCACGCCGACCACAGACCAGCAACGCCGAGGGCGGCTGTCCAGGCGAGCAAAATCAGACTGCTGATAAATAAGCTCACGCGGTGATAGAACAACGCGCCGAGCAGGACAACCGTAGCGAGAATACTCAAAATCATCATAACGAAAAGCCCCTTACTTGTAGGAGGTCTGACCACTTGTGATGATATGGTTGTAGTGGATGTAAAAACATTTAGCAATGTGTTTACAATATAATTACAACAAAGCTCACATTGTTGCTGTTTTTATCCGCACTTCAGGTCAAAAAGTCCTGGTCATAGCACCTGCCCGTACTTCTCGCTTTTGGCGGTATCCGGTACACTGCATTTTGTCTATTACATTTATGCTGAAGGATATCCTCATGTACCAGGATCTTATTCGTAACGAACTGAACGAAGCGGCGGAAACGCTGGCTAACTTTTTAAAAGATGACGCCAATATTCACGCCATTCAGCGCGCGGCGGTCCTGTTAGCAGACAGCTTTAAAGCCGGTGGCAAAGTGCTTTCCTGCGGCAACGGCGGTTCCCATTGCGACGCTATGCACTTTGCCGAAGAGTTGACCGGTCGCTACCGTGAAAACCGTCCGGGCTACCCGGCGATTGCTATTTCTGACGTTAGTCATATTTCCTGCGTCGGTAATGATTTCGGTTTCAATGATATTTTCTCCCGCTACGTTGAAGCGGTAGGTCGCGAAGGCGATGTACTGCTGGGGATCTCCACCTCCGGTAACTCTGCAAACGTGATCAAAGCGATCGCAGCGGCGCGTGAGAAGGGGATGAAAGTGATCACCCTGACCGGTAAAGACGGCGGCAAAATGGCTGGCACGGCGGATATCGAAATTCGCGTACCGCACTTTGGTTATGCCGACCGCATTCAGGAGATTCACATTAAAGTGATCCATATCCTGATCCAGTTGATTGAAAAAGAGATGGTTAAGTAAGTCTGGCGTAGGCCGGATAAGACGTTTACGCCGCATCCGGCATTTGTGCGCTGATGCCTGATGCGACGCTGACGCGTCTTATCATGCCTACAAATCTGTACGCGAACCGTAGGCCGAATAATGCGTTCACGCCGCATCCGACCTGAAAATTCTTAAATCAATCTTCGCCGGGGGCCATGCGCTCCCGCTGTTGTGGAGGTTACCCATGTGCGAATTGCTCGGGATGAGCGCCAACGTCCCTACCGATATCTGCTTTAGTTTCACCGGGCTTGTACAGCGTGGTGGTGGAACCGGGCCACATAAAGATGGCTGGGGCATTACCTTTTACGAAGGTAAAGGCTGTCGCACATTTAAAGATCCACAACCCAGCTTTAATTCCCCCATCGCCAAACTTGTCCAGGACTACCCGATAAAATCCTGTTCGGTGGTGGCTCATATTCGCCAGGCTAATCGGGGCGAGGTGGCGCTGGAAAATACTCACCCGTTTACCCGCGAGTTATGGGGGCGTAACTGGACTTATGCCCATAACGGGCAACTGACGGGCTACAAATCACTGGAAACCGGCAACTTCCGCCCGGTCGGTGAAACCGACAGCGAAAAAGCCTTTTGCTGGCTCCTGCATAAATTAACGCAGCGTTACCCGCGCACGCCGGGCAACATGGCGGCAGTGTTTAAATATATCGCCTCACTGGCGGATGAACTGCGGGCGAAGGGCGTTTTCAACATGCTGCTTTCGGACGGTCGCTATGTAATGGCGTATTGCTCGACTAATTTACACTGGATCACCCGCCGCGCGCCGTTTGGCGTGGCAACGTTGCTGGATCAGGATGTGGAAATCGACTTCAGCTCGCAGACCACACCGAATGATGTGGTCACGGTGATTGCGACACAGCCGCTGACGGGCAATGAAACCTGGCAAAAAATTATGCCAGGCGAATGGCGCTTATTTTGCCTCGGGGAGCGTGTAGTTTGATGCCAGTTGTGGCTGCACCACTTCGTGGCTTAACGGCTTGCTGACCACGTAACGGCCATTGACCACAGAAACGGTCGGTGGCTTACGGGTTTGCTCAAAGTAGTCGTAGCCCGGCTTCAGCTGCTCCCAGAAGTCCTTAAAGTTGGAATATTTATGGCGCTTCATATTGGCGTCGGTCATGCGGAATGGGTAAATACTCACCTGCACGCTCGGCTGACCAAACACCAGCGCACCAGTAACGAACTGGAAGATCTCATCAATACCCTGATTGGTCATCGCGTAGCAGCCGATGGAAACACAATCGCCGTGGATCATCAGATATTTCCCTTCATAACCATGCGCACGGTCATAGGCATTGGGGAAACCAATATTAATCGCTTTGTAGTAACGGCTGTCTGGTTTTAACTGATTACGCTGGACGCTATAAAACCCTTCCGGGCTTTTGAAATCGCCCTGACGCTGTTTTGGCCCTAAGCCGCCGGAATATTTACAGATTTTATAGCTGTCGAGCAGTTGATATTGCTCGCCCATTTTGACGTAGAGATCGAGCGTACGTTCTTCCTTGAAGATCTGGATGTAGACAGGGGATCCCATCAACTGCTGCTTATACTCTTTGCTCACTGGCGTGGTCGAGCTACTGCTGCCCAGCAAACCGGCAAACGAAACGCACGGGATCAACAACATCGCAAGAATTAATGCGATTTTACGCATACTGCTTATTCCTTGATAAAACGGTTACACACGCCAGGACGGCAAAATGGATCCCAAATCGGAATAGTCTGGATTTGGAAGGCTCACATTATCACCAAAAGAGTTTTACGCAAGCCTGTCGGCGCAGGGTTTACAAATTTCATCGGAAGCGGGCTTTACCCAAATAGCGCCGCGTGAGTTCCAGTTCTCTCAAATCGTAAAAGTTTATCGGTAAGTTTGTAAATCAGGATCCAGTCCGGTTCGACATGAGCATCGCGATAACCTTTCCATGAACCTTGCAGCGGGTGGTCTTTATAAACAGCTGGAAGCGGTAAAGTATTATTGATAAGAAGCGTCATAAGATATTTCAATTTATTCATATCCTTATGACGCTTTTGTGCAAGTTTTACATCCTTTGAAAATTGTCCCGAGTATTCAATATCCCTTTGAATCATATTTAAATTCCTAATTTATCAAATAAATCATCGGCGTCTTTGGCCTTATGAACATCAACGCCAGCTTCGCTGTTTTTAATTGATTGAATGGTTAATTGATTAGGCTCGCGTAAATCAAACGGCAATGCCTTTTCACGCGCGACTTTTGTGAGGGTTATGCGAACCAGGTCAGAGATGGTCAGCCCCATCCCGGCCAGTACGTCCGCCGCCTGATTCTTCAGATCTTCATCGATTCGGGCGCGAACAAACGCGTTAGCAGCCATTGGGGTATCTCCTGTGCTGTATATTTATTCAGCTTGAATTGTAGCTCAAATGAGCAACAGCGACAATCCATGAGTAATTTAATAAACGGATGTTTTTACATAATTAACTGAAATATATTTATTAATTTTATAATAATGGTTTATTAAGTTTGTTCTGGTACGGGCCGGGATACACTGCAACATCAATGCATGACCAGCCATTATTGAGAATGTCCTTGCCGTCGATTCCCTCTTTTGTGTTGTCGGGATTACTGTTGCTTTGCTTGCCGTTTTCTTCATTTGCCAGCGCCACCACATCACATATCTCTTTCAGCTACGCCGCCCGCCAGCGGATGCAAAACCGTGCGCGTTTATTAAAACAGTACCAAACCCATCTGAAAAAACAGGCCAGCTATATTGTGGAAGGCAATGCCGAAAGCAGAAGGGCGCTACGCCAGCACAACCGCGAACAGATAAAACAGCATCCAGAATGGTTTCCTGCACCGCTCAAGGCGAGTGACAGACGCTGGCAGGCGCTGGTGGAGAATAATCATTTCTTAAGCAGCGACCATCTGCATAACATCACCGAAGTGGCGATTCACCGCCTGGAACAGCAACTTGGCAAGCCTTACGTCTGGGGCGGCACGCGGCCCGATCAAGGCTTCGACTGTAGCGGGTTAGTTTTTTATGCCTACAACAAGATCCTCGAGGCGAAGCTCCCACGTACGGCCAATGAGATGTATCACTATCGCCGGGCAACGATTGTGGCGAACAACGACCTGCGCCGGGGAGATTTGCTGTTTTTCCATATCCACAGCCGCGAGATTGCCGACCATATGGGGGTGTATCTGGGCGACGGTCAGTTTATTGAGTCACCGCGCACCGGGGAAACCATTCGGGTAAGTCGGTTAGCTGAACCTTTCTGGCAGGATCATTTTTTGGGCGCGCGGCGGATATTGACGGAAGAGACGATTTTGTAGGACGGATAAGGCGTTTACGCCGCATCCGGCGGTGGTGCGCAGATGCCTGATGCGACGCTGACGCGTCTTATCATGCCTACAAATCTGTGCGTTTTTGCGAGCCGCTTTCCTGTTATTCCATCACCTCATTGCCGACCTTTCCTTTTCTTCTTACCGTTGAGAAAAAGGAGTCGCCATGTCTGAATATCGTCGTTATTACATCAAGGGGGGAACCTGGTTTTTCACGGTGAATTTACGCAATCGTCGAAGCCAACTCTTGACCACCCAGTACCAGATGCTCCGTAACGCCATTATTAAAGTTAAGCGAGACAGGCCTTTTGAAATCAACGCCTGGGTCGTTTTGCCAGAGCATATGCATTGCATATGGACATTACCTGAAGGCGATGATGATTTTTCCTCTCGCTGGCGGGAAATTAAAAAGCAATTTACCCATGCTTGTGGATTGAAAAATATCTGGCAACCACGTTTTTGGGAGCACACCATCCGCAATACCAAAGATTATAGGCATCATGTTGATTATATTTATATAAATCCAGTAAAGCATGGTTGGGTAAAGCAAGTGAGTGATTGGCCATTCTCAACGTTCCATCGCGATGTCGAGCGAGGGTTATATCCCATCGATTGGGCGGGGGACGTAACGGATATAAATGCTGGCGAGCGTATCATTTTATAATTATGCGCAGATGCCTGATGCGACGCTGGCGCGTCTTATCGTGCCTACAAACTTGTGCCGCATCCGGCAATTGTGCGCGGATGCCTGATGCGACGCTGGCACATCTTATCATGCCTACAAACCTGCGCCTGAACGGTAGGCCGGATAAGGCGTTCACGCCGCATCCGGCGGTTATGCACCGATGCCTGATGCGACGCTGACGCGTCTTATCATGCCTACATCAACGCCCCCATAATCTTCAACTCCAGCTCATCCGGCACTTCGTTATACGACAGCACATGCAGCCCCGGCGCAAACAACCTTGCATAACGCGCCAGCAAAGGGCGCAGCTGCGGTGGCACCAGCAGCACCGGGTCTTTCCCCGCCGCTTTCATCTGCTCTTTCACCTGTGGCATCGTGCTCTGGAACTGGTTGAGCATATTCGGGTCCACTGGCACGCTGTCAAGCATCACTTTCCCGCCCTGTTGCGCCTGATTCACCACATTGGTCAGCAGATTTTCCAGTTCATTATTCAGCGTATACACCGTCAGCTCCTGCTTGCGAACGAACGGATGGGTAATGCTGCGCCGCAGCGCCAGGCGCACATCAGCTGCCAGCAGAATATGATCTTTGGTCACCGCGCTACTGGCGACCAGCACGGTGGCGATGGTGACGATATCGCGCAGGGAAACGCCTTCGGTCAGCAGCGCCCGGTACACTTTCAGCAACTGGCTGTAATTGAGCGCCGCGCTTAAATCTTCCGCCAGGCGCGGTGCCATCGACGCCAAACGGTTATGCAACTGCGTAATATCATCATAGTTAAACAAATCAGGAATATAGCTGCGCACAATCTTGTTCACATGGGTAGCAATCACGCTGGCGCTGTCGATCACCTGATACCCCATATTCAGCGCCTTCGCCTTCTGCGCAGGCTGGATCCAGGTGACCGGCATCCCATACGCCGGGTCGTTCCCCAGCACGCCGTCAATCTCGCCGTAGGTTTCGCTGGAGGGCAGGGCCATCAGTTTATCCGCCGGAATATCCGCTTCATCAGCCTTAATGCCGTTGATGAAAATAGCGTACTGGCTGGGCTTAAGGCGGAAGTTTTCCCGAATGCGGATCTCCGGCAGCAGCACGCCGTTGCCGTCAGAAATCACCTGTCGCACGCCGCGAATACGCTGGGTGAGCGGGTTGCCCTGGGCTTTGTCCACCAGCGCCACCAGCTTGTAGCCGAGGCTTAAGCTGATGGGCTCGATCAGCGGAATGGTTTCCCAACTGACCTGTTGCTCGCTGGTTTCGGTGATGGTGCGGGTCAGCGTTTCGAGACTTTTCTCTTCCGCTTCCGCCGCCTGCGGGCGTTTGCTCATCCGCCAGCCGGTAAAGCCAAGCAGGGCGCTGAACAGCAAAAACGGCAGATGCGGCATTCCCGGCACCATCGCCAGCACAAACATAATCCCGGTAGCGGTGTAGAGCACCGACGGGCTTGCCAGCAGCTGGTGGCGCACGTCATGGGCGATATCGCCGTTGTCGCTGACGCGGGTGACGATAATCGCCGCCGTGGAGAGCAGCAGGGAAGGGATCTGCGCCACCAGGCCGTCGCCGATGGTCATCAGCACATACTGCTGGAAGGCAGCATCGGCGCTCAGGTTGTATTTGAAGATCCCGATACAGACGCCGCCGATCAGGTTGATCGCCAGAATCATCATCCCGGCGATGGCGTCCCCGCGCACAAACTTCGATGCCCCGTCCATCGCGCCGTAGAAATCGGCCTCGCTGGCAACATCTTTACGCCGGGTTTGCGCCTGCGCCTGGTTGATCAATCCGGCGTTAAGATCGGCGTCAATCGCCATCTGTTTGCCGGGCATCGCGTCTAAGGTAAAGCGGGCAGAAACCTCGGAAATACGCTCGGCCCCTTTGGTGACGACAATAAAGTTGATTGTCAACAGCGTCAGTAAATCCGAGCGTGAAAGCATTATCGCCGCGCTGCACGGGCAGTCGATTTTTAACGGTGGTGGGCTGTCGCCGTTAAATAAAATCAGCCCGTCTCATCCGCCAAAACCTGCCACCGTGGCGGTGCCGGAAGAGACGGAGAAAAAAGCGCGCGACGTCAACGAGAAAACGGCGCTGCTGAAGAAGAAATCCGCCACCGAGCTTGGCGAGCTGGCAACCAGTATCAACACAATTGCCCGTGATGCGCATATGGAAGCGAATCTGGAGATGGAGATTGTTCCCCAGGGATTGCGCGTGCTGATTAAAGATGACCAGAATCGCAATATGTTCGAACGCGGCAGCGCGCAGATTATGCCGTTCTTTAAAACGCTGCTGGTGGAGCTCGCGCCAGTGTTCGACTCGCTCGATAACAAAATTATTATTACCGGGCATACCGATGCGATGGCCTACAAAAACAATATCTACAACAACTGGAACCTTTCGGGTGACCGCGCGCTTTCGGCTCGTCGGGTGCTGGAAGAGGCCGGAATGCCGGAAGATAAAGTGATGCAGGTAAGCGCAATGGCGGACCAGATGCTGCTGAACGCGAAGAATCCGCAAAGTGCGGGTAATCGGCGCATCGAGATTATGGTGCTGACCAAAAGTGCGTCCGATACGCTGTATCAATACTTTGGTCAGCATGGGGATAAAGTGGTGCAGCCGCTGGTGCAAAAGCTGGATAAGCAGCAGGTGCTTTCGCAGCGAACGCGCTAAATGCTGAATCTTTACGCATTTCTCAAACCCTGAAATCACTGTATACTTTACCAGTGTTGAGAGGTGAGTAATGCGTAAAATCATTCATGTGGATATGGACTGCTTTTTCGCCGCAGTGGAGATGCGCGACAATCCCGCCCTGCGCGATATCCCTATTGCTATTGGCGGCAGCCGCGAACGTCGGGGGGTGATCAGCACCGCCAATTATCCCGCGCGTAAATTTGGCGTACGTAGCGCTATGCCGACAGGGATGGCGCTCAAATTATGCCCGCATCTCACCTTGCTTCCGGGGCGCTTTGACGCCTACAAAGAAGCCTCAAATCATATCCGCGAAATCTTCTCGCGCTACACCTCGCGTATTGAACCGTTGTCACTGGATGAGGCTTATCTCGACGTCACCGATAGCGTCCATTGCCACGGTTCTGCGACCCTCATCGCCCAGGAAATCCGCCAGACGATTTTCAACGAGCTGCAACTGACGGCGTCTGCGGGCGTGGCACCCGTAAAGTTTCTCGCCAAAATCGCCTCCGACATGAATAAACCCAACGGCCAGTTTGTGATTACGCCGGCAGAAGTTCCGGCATTTTTACAAACCTTACCACTGGCAAAAATCCCCGGCGTCGGCAAAGTCTCGGCGGCAAAACTGGAAGCGATGGGGCTACGAACCTGCGGTGATGTACAAAAGTGTGATCTGGTGATGCTGCTTAAACGCTTTGGCAAATTTGGCCGCATTTTGTGGGAGCGTAGTCAGGGGATTGACGAGCGCGACGTTAACAGCGAACGGTTGCGAAAATCCGTCGGCGTGGAACGCACGATGGCGGAAGATATCCACCACTGGTCTGAATGTGAAGCGATTATCGAGCGGCTGTATCCGGAACTTGAACGCCGTCTGGCAAAGGTAAAACCTGATTTACTGATTGCCCGCCAGGGGGTGAAATTAAAGTTCGACGATTTTCAGCAAACCACTCAGGAGCACGTCTGGCCGCGGCTGAATAAAGCTGACTTAATCGCCACCGCGCGTAAAACCTGGGATGAACGCCGCGGCGGGCGCGGTGTGCGACTGGTGGGGCTGCATGTGACGTTGCTTGATCCGCAAATGGAAAGACAACTGGTGCTGGGATTATGATGTATACTATTATGTCTATTCTGGTGTGCATTATTATGAGGGGATCACTGCATGCATCGAATTCTCGCTGAAAAATCGGTCAATATTACTGAGTTACGTAAAAACCCAGCTAAATACTTTATTGATCAACCGGTTGCGGTTCTTTCTAATAATCGCCCCGCAGGATATCTCTTAAGTGCCAGCGCATTCGAAGCGTTAATGGACATGCTTGCTGAACAAGAGGAGAAAAAGCCCATAAAGGCGCGCTTCCGTCCAAGTGCTGCAAGATTAGAGGAAATTACACGCCGAGCTGAAAAATATCTTAATGATATGACGGATGATGATTTCAATGACTTTAAGGAATAAGGATGCGGGTATTCAAAACAAAACTTATTCGCCTGCAACTTACAGCAGAGGAACTTGATGCGTTAACGGCGGATTTTATTTCCTATAAGCGTGACGGTGTTTTGCCAGATATATTTGGTCGCGATGCACTCTACGACGACTCGTTTACCTGGCCATTAATCAAATTTGAGCGAGTTGCTCATATTCATCTGGCAAATGTGAATAATCCATTTCCGCCACAGTTGCGCCAATTCAGCAGAACGAATGACGAAGCGCATTTGGTATATTGTCAGGGTGCGTTTGATGAGCAAGCATGGTTGCTCATTGCCATTCTGAAACCTGAACCTCATAAACAGGCTCGAGATAACAACCAAATGCATAAAATTGGGAAAATGGCAGAAGCGTTTCGCATGCGTTTTTGAATTTATATTATGAATAACGGTGATGCTGCCAACTTACTGATTTAGTGTATGATGGTGTTTTTGAGGTGCTCCAGTGGCTTCTGTTTCTATCA
>NZ_JAVUPQ010000073.1:0-20213 GCF_032029835.1 Escherichia sp. AM3
TAATCAATTGGTCGCAGGTTCGAATCCTGCACGACCCACCAATGTAAAAAAGCGCCCTAAAGGCGCTTTTTTGCTATTCAGGCATCTCTCAATTTCAATTCTTGACCCTGATGACATACTCCGCGCTTGCTGCGTAAACAACTTTACGTCGGAGGAATAAGACGCAAAGTGTGGCATTCGGCATCTCATACGTAATTCGAGTGACTTTTCCCCACCATTCGACTATCTTGTTTAGCATATAAAACAAATTACACCGATAACAGCGAATATTACGCTAATGTCGGTTTTAACGTTAAGCCTGTAAAACGAGATGGTAAGATGAGCGTAATGTTTGATCCAGACACGGCGATTTATCCTTTCCCCCCGAAGCCGACGCCGTTAAGCATTGATGAAAAAGCGTATTACCGCGAGAAGATAAAACGTCTGCTAAAAGAACGTAATGCGGTGATGGTTGCCCACTACTATACCGATCCCGAAATTCAACAACTGGCAGAAGAAACCGGTGGCTGTATTTCTGATTCTCTGGAAATGGCGCGCTTCGGTGCAAAGCATCCCGCTTCTACTTTGTTAGTCGCTGGGGTGAGATTTATGGGAGAAACCGCCAAAATTCTCAGTCCGGAAAAAACAATTCTGATGCCGACACTTCAGGCTGAATGTTCACTGGATCTCGGCTGCCCTGTTGAAGAATTTAACGCATTTTGCGATGCCCATCCCGATCGTACTGTCGTCGTCTACGCCAACACTTCTGCTGCGGTAAAAGCGCGCGCAGATTGGGTGGTAACTTCAAGCATTGCCGTCGAACTTATTGATCATCTTGATAGTTTGGGTGAAAAAATCATCTGGGCACCCGACAAACATCTGGGGCGTTACGTGCAAAAACAGACGGGTGGAGACATTCTATGCTGGCAGGGTGCCTGTATTGTGCATGATGAATTTAAGACTCAGGCGTTAACCCGCTTGCAAGAAGAATACCCGGATGCTGCCATACTGGTGCATCCAGAATCACCACAAGCTATTGTCGATATGGCGGATGCGGTCGGTTCCACCAGTCAACTGATCGCTGCTGCGAAAACATTGCCACATCAGAGGCTTATTGTGGCAACCGATCGGGGTATTTTCTACAAAATGCAGCAGGCGGTGCCAGATAAAGAGTTACTGGAAGCACCAACCGCAGGTGAGGGTGCAACCTGCCGCAGCTGCGCGCATTGTCCGTGGATGGCCATGAATGGCCTTCAGGCCATCGCAGAGGCATTAGAACAGGAAGGAAGCAATCACGAGGTTCATGTTGAAGAAAGGCTGCGAGAGAGGGCGCTGGTGCCGCTCAATCGTATGCTGGATTTTGCGGCTACACTACGTGGATAACGAATAATAAGGCGTAACGTTACGCTTTGGGGGAAAGATGGATTTTTTTAGTGTGCAGAATATCCTGGTACATATACCAATAGGGGCAGGCGGTTATGATCTCTCATGGATCGAAGCGGTAGGCACGATCGCCGGGTTGCTGTGTATTGGCCTTGCCAGTCTGGAGAAGATCAGCAACTACTTCTTTGGCCTGATCAACGTCACCTTGTTTGGCATTATTTTCTTTCAGATTCAGCTGTATGCCAGCCTGCTATTACAGGTGTTTTTCTTTGCCGCGAATATTTACGGTTGGTATGCGTGGTCGCGACAAACCAGTCAGAACGAGGCGGAGTTGAAAATTCGCTGGTTGCCATTGCCGAAGGCACTCAGCTGGTTGGCGGTTTGCGTTGTTTCGATTGGTCTGATGACGGTATTTATCAATCCGGTGTTTGCATTTTTGACCCGCGTGGCAGTCATGATCATGCAAGCATTAGGATTACAGGTTGTGATGCCTGAACTGCAACCGGACGCTTTCCCGTTCTGGGATTCATGCATGATGGTGTTATCTATCGTGGCAATGATTCTGATGACGCGTAAGTATGTGGAAAACTGGCTGTTGTGGGTGATTATTAACGTGATTAGCGTCGTTATTTTTGCACTTCAGGGCGTTTACGCCATGTCTCTGGAGTACATCATCCTGACCTTTATTGCGCTCAACGGCAGCCGGATGTGGATCAACAGCGCACGTGAAAGAGGCTCACGCGCGCTGTCCCATTAATGGTGATGATGTGAATGGCCAGACACCCCTTCATTCAGGTGGCAGTCTGGCCCATGACAAGGTTGATATTCCATCTGAATGGTGGCGTGCTCAATCTGATAGTGATCCATCAGGTAGTGTTGGATCTGATCCAACAAGGCATCGTGATCGTGTGGCGGGATCACCTGCACATGCAACGTCATCACCGGCTTCTCGCCTACCATCCATACATGTACATGGTGCACATTGCGGACTTCCGGGATTTCCCGGCACATACGACGCTTCAGTTCAGCGATATCCAGCGATACCGGTGCACCTTCAAGTAATTCATTCACGCTATCTTTCAACAGTCGCCACGCGCTACGCAGAACCAGAAGCGACACCAGTATCGAGAGAATGGGGTCAGCAGGTGTCCAGCCAGTCCAGATAATAATCAACGCGGCAATAATAGCCCCAACCGAACCCAGCAGGTCCCCGAGCACATGCAGTGCCGCTGCTCGTACGTTGAGGTTTTTCTCTTCGCTGCCGTGATGAAGTAACCAGAAAGAAAGTATATTTGCCAGCAACCCAGCCACGGCAATTGCCATCATCATGCCGCCCTCGACCGGACGCGGCGTGCGGAAGCGTTCTATCGCCTCCCAGACAATCAAAATGGTAATTACCACGAGGGCTATGGCATTCACAAACGCCGCGAGCGTGGTCAGTCTTAGCCAACCGAAAGTGTGGCGAATGGTGGGAGGACGACGTGAAAATTGCACGGCGAGTAGGGCGAAAAGCAGGGCGGCAGTATCGGTCAACATATGACCCGCATCGGCCAGCAATGCCAGAGAACCAGAAAGAAAACCACCAACGACTTCTACCAGCATAAACCCGGCAGTCACGCCGAAAGCATACAACAAGCGACGAGCATTATTATCTTCTGGCAGGTGTGAGGACGTGTGTGAGTGTGAGTGCGCCATGACGAGTCATCCCTTAATTATTCTCACTTAACTTTATGACATCATACTGCTTTTAGAAGTGAAAAATTAAAAGGGAGAGACTCCGCTCTCCCATTATTGGCTATTTTGCAGGGTTACTGCGTGGTACCGTCGGTTTTGGTATCGACATCATTATTGATGCCATCACCGGTTTGTACCTTTTTATTGATATCCGGACAGCGACCATCTTTGCACATGGTGTTCTTGTGCTCTTCATCTTTGGTCATTCCGTCATTGTTCATTGAAGAACCATCCGAATGCAGCATTGTGCCGCCAGAACCGGTATTTACCCCGTTATTGTCGACGTTATTTGGCGCGACATTTTCACGGGCGTCAGGGGCTACCTGGCCCGCATCAGCTGCGGCGTTTGCCTGGCCGTTATTAGTTTGCGCTCCGCTATCGGCAGCCAGTGCGGCACCGCTGGCAAGGCTTAGAGTGGCAGTCAGAAATAATGTGGCCAGTTTTGTCATTTTCATAGGATGCTCCTGTTATGGTCGTTATGTCGGATAACCTCTTCCAACAGTGCATTTGCAGGTGAATATAAGGCATTGGTTTAAGATTTCAGCCAGGTTATGAAACGCAGCAGAGAATCTTGAAATAATTAACAAACAAAGGAGTTACAGTTAGAAATTGTAGGAGAGATCTCGTTTTTCGCGACAATCTGGCGTTTTTCTTGCTAATTCCAGGATTAATCCGTTCATAGTGTAAAACCCCGTTTACACATTCTGACGGAAGATATAGATTGGAAGTATTGCATTCACTAAGATAAGTATGGCAACACTGGAACAGACATGAATTATCAGAACGACGATTTACGCATCAAAGAAATCAAAGAGTTACTTCCTCCTGTCGCATTGCTGGAAAAATTCCCCGCTACTGAAAATGCCGCGAATACGGTTGCCCATGCCCGAAAAGCGATCCATAAGATCCTGAAAGGTAATGATGATCGCCTGTTGGTTGTGATTGGCCCATGCTCAATTCATGATCCTGTCGCGGCAAAAGAGTATGCCACTCGCTTGCTGGCGCTGCGTGAAGAGCTGAAAGATGAGCTGGAAATCGTAATGCGCGTCTATTTTGAAAAGCCGCGTACCACGGTGGGCTGGAAAGGGCTGATTAACGATCCGCATATGGATAATAGCTTCCAGATCAACGACGGTCTGCGTATAGCCCGTAAATTGCTGCTTGATATTAACGACAGCGGTCTGCCAGCGGCAGGTGAGTTTCTCGATATGATCACCCCACAATATCTCGCTGACCTGATGAGCTGGGGCGCAATTGGCGCACGTACCACCGAATCGCAGGTGCACCGCGAACTGGCATCAGGGCTTTCTTGTCCGGTCGGCTTCAAAAATGGCACCGACGGTACGATTAAAGTGGCTATCGATGCCATTAATGCCGCCGGTGCGCCGCACTGCTTCCTGTCCGTAACGAAATGGGGGCATTCGGCGATTGTGAATACCAGCGGTAACGGCGATTGCCATATCATTCTGCGCGGCGGTAAAGAGCCTAACTACAGCGCGAAGCACGTTGCTGAAGTGAAAGAAGGGCTGAACAAAGCAGGCCTGCCAGCACAGGTGATGATCGATTTCAGCCATGCTAACTCGTCCAAACAATTCAAAAAGCAGATGGATGTTTGTGCTGACGTTTGCCAGCAGATTGCCGGTGGCGAAAAGGCCATTATTGGCGTGATGGTGGAAAGCCATCTGGTGGAAGGCAATCAGAGCCTCGAGAGCGGGGAGCCGCTGGCCTACGGTAAGAGCATCACCGATGCCTGCATCGGCTGGGAAGATACCGATGCTCTGTTACGTCAACTGGCGAATGCAGTAAAAGCGCGTCGCGGGTAAGGTTTAATTGTCGGATGCGCCGTCAGAGTGGCGTATCCGATGAATCACCACAGGCCTGATAAGTCGCGCAGCGTCGCATCAGGCAATGTGCTCCATTGTTAGCAACAAAAAAGCCGACTCACTTGCAGTCGGCTTTCTCATTTTAAACGAATGACGTTTACTTCGCTTTACCCTGGTTTGCAACCGCCGCTGCTTTCGCTGCGATCTCGTCAGCATTACCCAGATAATAGCGTTTCAGCGGTTTGAAATTCTCGTCGAACTCATACACCAGCGGCACGCCAGTCGGGATATTAAGCTCAAGAATCTCTTCTTCGCTCATGTTATCAAGATATTTCACCAGCGCACGTAAAGAGTTACCGTGTGCAGCGATGATCACGCGCTCACCGCCCTTCATACGCGGCAGAATAGTTTCATTCCAGTAAGGGATCACGCGGTCAATGGTCAGCGCCAGGCTTTCCGTCAGCGGCAGTTCTTTCTCGCTCAGTTTCGCGTAACGCGGATCGTGACCCGGATAACGCTCATCATCTTTAGTCAGTTCCGGCGGAGTCACTGCAAAACCACGACGCCACTGTTTCACCTGCTCGTCGCCATACTTTTCAGCAGTTTCCGCTTTGTTCAGACCCTGCAACGCACCGTAGTGACGTTCGTTCAGTTTCCAGGATTTCTCAACGGGCAGCCATGCCTGATCCAGTTCGTCCAGCACATTCCACAGGGTATGGATAGCGCGTTTCAGCACAGAAGTGTAAGCAAAGTCAAAGCTGTAACCTTCCTCTTTCAGCAGCTTACCTGCTGCTTTTGCTTCGCTTACGCCTTTCTCAGACAGATCCACGTCGTACCAACCGGTGAAACGGTTTTCTTTGTTCCACTGACTTTCGCCATGACGAACCAGAACCAGCTTAGTTACAGCCATATACTTACTCCTCAAATCATCTTTTAATGATAATAATTCTCATTATATTGCCGCGACGAAGCAACAGCAATGCTTACGCATAACCATAGCGAAAATAGTGGCGCAGTGTAAGGTTGTTGTGAATATTGAGTTGCAAATATGTCGGTGTTTGCTGGTGATTTGAACAATATGAAGATAAAGCCCTCATGACGAGGGCTTAACATTACTCAGCAATAAACTGATATTCCGTCAGGCTGGAATACTCTTCGCCAGGACGCAGGAAGCAGTCCGGTTGCGGCCATTCAGGGTGGTTCGGGCTGTCCGGCAGAAACTCGCTTTCCAACGCCAGCCCTTGCCAGTCGGCGTAAGGTTCGGTTCCCCGCGACGGTGTGCCGCCGAGGAAGTTGCCGGAGTAGAATTGAAGAGCCGGAGCGGTGGTGTAGACCTTCAGCTGCAATTTTTCATCTGCTGACCAGACATGCGCCGCCACTTTCTTGCCATCGCCTTTGGCCTGTAACAAGAATGCGTGATCGTAACCTTTCACTTTGCGCTGATCGTCGTCGGCAAGAAACTCACTGGCGATGATTTTGGCGCTGCGGAAATCAAAAGACGTTCCGGCGACAGATTTCAAGCCGTCGTGCGGAATGCCGCCTTCATCAACCGGCAGATATTCGTCCGCCAGAATCTGCAACTTGTGATTGCGCACGTCAGACTGCTCGCCGTCAAGATTGAAATAGACGTGATTAGTCATATTCACCGGGCAAGGTTTATCAACTGTGGCGCGATAAGTAATGGAGATACGGTTATCGTCGGTCAGACGATATTGCACCGTTGCGCCGAGATTACCCGGGAAGCCCTGATCGCCATCATCTGAACTCAGGGCAAACAGCACCTGACGATCGTTCTGGTTCACAATCTGCCAGCGACGTTTGTCGAACCCTTCCGGGCCGCCGTGCAGCTGGTTAACGCCCTGACTTGGCGAAAGGGTCACGGTTTCACCGTCAAAGGTATAACGGCTATTGGCGATGCGGTTGGCATAACGACCAATAGAGGCCCCCAGAAACGCGGCCTGATCCTGATAGCATTCCGGGCTGGCACAGCCGAGCAGCGCCTCGCGGACGCTGCCATCGGAAAGCGGAATACGGGCTGAAAGTAAAGTCGCACCCCAGTCCATCAGCGTGACTACCATCCCTGCGTTGTTACGCAAAGTTAACAGTCGGTACGGCTGACCATCGGGTGCCAGTGCGGGAGTTTCGTTCAGCACTGTCCTGCTCCTTGTGATGGTTTACAAACGTAAAAAGTCTCTTTAATACCTGTTTTTGCTTCATATTGTTCAGCGACAGCTTGCTGTACGGCAGGCACCAGCTCTTCCGGGATCAACGCGACGATACAGCCGCCAAATCCGCCGCCGGTCATGCGTACGCCACCTTTGTCGCCAATCACAGCTTTGACGATTTCTACCAGAGTGTCAATTTGCGGCACGGTGATTTCGAAATCATCGCGCATAGAGGCATGAGACTCCGCCATCAACTCGCCCATACGTTTCAGGTCGCCCTGCTCCAGCGCGCTGGCAGCTTCAACGGTGCGGGCGTTTTCAGTCAGGATATGCCGCACGCGTTTCGCCACGATCGGGTCCAGTTCATGCGCAACAGCGTTGAACTCTTCAATGGTGACATCACGCAGGGCTGGCTGCTGGAAGAAACGCGCACCGGTTTCGCACTGTTCACGACGGGTGTTGTATTCGCTGCCAACCAGGGTACGTTTGAAGTTACTGTTGATGATGACGACAGCCACACCTTTGGGCATGGAAACTGCTTTGGTCCCCAGTGAGCGGCAATCGATCAGCAAGGCATGATCTTTCTTGCCGAGCGCGGAAATTAGCTGATCCATGATCCCGCAGTTACAGCCTACAAACTGGTTTTCTGCTTCCTGACCGTTAAGCGCGATTTGTGCGCCGTCCAGCGGCAGATGATAAAGCTGCTGCAATACGGTTCCGACCGCGACTTCCAGTGAAGCGGAAGAACTTAACCCGGCACCCTGCGGCACATTGCCGCTGATCACCATGTCCACGCCGCCGAAGCTGTTGTTACGCAGTTGCAGATGTTTCACCACGCCACGAACGTAGTTAGCCCATTGATAGTTTTCATGTGCGACAATGGGCGCATCGAGGGAAAACTCGTCGAGCTGATTTTCATAATCGGCTGCCATCACGCGAACTTTACGGTCATCGCGTGGTGCACAACTGATCACGGTTTGATAATCAATCGCGCAGGGCAGAACGAAACCGTCGTTGTAGTCGGTGTGTTCACCAATCAAATTCACGCGGCCAGGCGCCTGAATGGTGTGAGTGGCAGGGTAGCCAAATGCGTTGGCAAACAGAGATTGTGTTTTTTCTTTCAGACTCATTTCTTACACTCCGGATTCGCGAAAATGGATATCGCTGACTGCGCGCAAACGCTCTGCTGCCTGTTCTGCGGTCAGGTCTCGCTGGGTCTCTGCCAGCATTTCATAACCAACCATAAATTTACGTACGGTGGCGGAGCGCAGCAGAGGCGGATAAAAGTGCGCGTGCAGCTGCCAGTGTTGATTCTCTTCGCCATTAAATGGCGCGCCGTGCCAGCCCATAGAGTAGGGGAAGGAGCACTGGAAGAGGTTGTCATAACGACTGGTCAGCTTTTTCAACGCCAGCGCCAGATCGCTGCGCTGGGCGTCGGTCAAATCGGTGATCCGTAAAACGTGGGCTTTGGGCAGCAGTAGCGTTTCGAACGGCCAGGCAGCCCAGTAAGGCACGACGGCTAACCAGTGTTCGGTTTCGACAACGGTACGGCTACCGTCTGCCAGCTCGCGCTGAACATAATCCACCAGCATTGGTGATTTCTGTTCGGCAAAATATTCTTTTTGCAGGCGGTCTTCGCGCTCAGCTTCGTTAGGCAGGAAGCTATTTGCCCAAATCTGACCGTGCGGATGCGGGTTAGAGCAGCCCATCGCCGCGCCTTTGTTTTCAAAAACCTGCACCCATGGGTACGTTTTCCCCAGTTCTGCGGTTTGCTCCTGCCAGGTTTTGACGATTTCCGTCAATGCTGCAACGCTGAGCTCTGGCAGCGTTTTACTGTGATCCGGTGAAAAGCAGATCACCCGGCTGGTGCCGCGCGCGCTCTGGCAACGCATCAGCGGATCGTGACTTTCTGGCGCATCTGGCGTGTCAGACATCAAAGCCGCAAAGTCATTAGTGAAAACGTAAGTCCCGGTGTAATCGGGGTTTTTATCGCCTGTCACCCGCACATTACCTGCGCAGAGGAAGCAATCTGGATCGTGCGCAGGTAACACCTGTTTGGCTGGCGTTTCCTGCGCCCCCTGCCAGGGGCGCTTAGCGCGGTGCGGTGAAACCAGAATCCATTGCCCGGTGAGCGGGTTGTAGCGGCGATGTGGATGATCAACGGGATTAAATTGCGTCATGGTCGTTCCTTAATCGGGATATCCCTGTGGATGGCGTGACTGCCAGTGCCAGGTGTCCTGCGCCATTTCATCGAGTGTGCGCGTTACGCGCCAGTTCAGTTCACGGTCGGCTTTGCTGGCGTCCGCCCAGTAGGCCGGAAGGTCGCCCTCGCGACGCGGTGCAAAATGATAATTAACCGGTTTGCCGCAGGCTTTGCTGAAGGCATTAACCACGTCCAGCACGCTGTTGCCTACGCCAGCGCCGAGGTTGTAGATGTGTACGCCTGGCTTGTTCGCCAGTTTTTCCATCGCCACGACGTGACCGTCCGCCAGATCCATTACGTGGATGTAATCGCGTACGCCAGTACCATCTTCGGTCGGATAATCGTTACCAAAAATCGCCAGCGAGTCGCGACGGCCTACAGCAACCTGGGCGATGTATGGCATCAGGTTATTCGGAATGCCTTGCGGATCTTCGCCCATATCGCCCGACGGATGCGCGCCAACCGGGTTGAAGTAGCGCAGCAGGGCAATGCTCCAGTCCGGCTGGGCTTTTTGCAGATCGGTGAGGATCTGTTCCACCATCAGCTTGCTTTTGCCGTAAGGGCTTTGCGGTGTGCCGGTCGGGAAGCTTTCAACGTATGGAATTTTGGGCTGATCGCCATAAACGGTGGCGGAGGAGCTAAAAATAAAGTTTTTGACGTTAGCGGCGCGCATGGCGCTAATCAGGCGCAGAGTGCCGTTGACATTGTTGTCGTAATATTCCAGCGGTTTTTGTACCGATTCGCCCACGGCTTTCAGCCCGGCGAAGTGGATCACGGTGTCGATAGCGTGATCGTGCAGGATCTCGGTCATCAACGCTTCGTTACGAATATCGCCTTCAACAAACGTTGGATGTTTGCCGCCTAAACGCTCGATAACAGGCAGTACGCTGCGCTTACTGTTACAGAGGTTATCAAGAATGATGACATCATGACCGTTTTGCAGTAATTGCACACAGGTATGACTTCCAATGTAACCGCTACCACCGGTAACCAGAACTCTCATAATTCGCTCCATTAGGCTTATAGTATGAAATAACCATAGCATAACAAAGATGCGAAAAGTGTGACATGGAATAAATTAGTGGAATCGTTTACACAAGAATTTAGCCGTTTTTTATGCGCGATTAAGTGATTATAAAACAGAGGGTTTATGAATGATTGCGCTTTTTATCTGAAAAAAAGACGCGGTTTAATGCCTGCATGCGTCGAACCGTTGGCCGGAGAGGGCGCTTAGGCCGCCTCCGGCAAGGTCAGCACTACCGACTCAATATATTTTTGTCAGCACATAGCGATAGAGTCCACCGTCCGGCACGAACTCAAGGCGATGGGTAATACAGGCAGGCGCATCTTCAGCGTGGTGCGAAACAAACAACAATTGCGTTTCACCTTCGCTAATCAGCACATCAACAAAACGGCGGATAAGCTGGCGATTGAGCGGATCAAGCCCCTGTAGTGGTTCATCGAGAATAAGCAACGTCGGATGTTTCACCAGTGCGCGGACGATCAGCGCCAGACGCTGCTGTCCCCAGGAAAGACTATGGAACGGAGCGTCAGCCGTGCGTTTATCAATGCCGAGAATATCCAGCCACTGCTGCACCAGTTTTTGCTGGCGATCCGAAACGGCTTGATAAATGCCAATCGAATCGAAATAGCCAGAAAGAATCACATTACGCACGGTAGTGCTGACCCGGTAATCCAGATGCAAACTACTGCTGACGTAACCGATATGCTTTTTGATATCCCAGATGGTTTCGCCGCTGCCACGACGTCGGCCGAAAAGCGTCAAATCGTTGCTGTAACCTTGCGGATGATCGCCAGTAATCAGGCTTAATAACGTCGATTTTCCCGCACCATTTGGCCCGACAATTTGCCAGTGTTCGCCTGGATTCACCTGCCAGCTAAGGTTATTAAGAATGGGGCGATCGTTATAAGAAACCACGCCATTGTTCAGCACAATGCGCGGTTCGTTGGCGGGTAAGGCGTGACGTGCTGAAGGTTCATCCGGTTCCGGCAGTTGCACACCTTCAAGCTGTTCGCTATGCGCCAGTTGCGCGACGAGTGCTTGCTGGAGCAGTTCCTCTTTAGCGCCCGTTTCCGCTAACGTACAATCCGCCAGCACGCCAGCAAACTGGACAAATTCCGGGATCTCATCGAAGCGATTGAGCACCAGTACCAGAGTAATACCGGACTGATGTAACGAGGCGAGTCGCTCAGCCAGCTGCTGACGTGAAGCAACATCCAGGCCATCGAACGGCTCATCAAGAATCAACAAGTCAGGCTCCGACATCAGCGCCTGACACAGCAGGGTTTTTCGCGTCTCGCCAGTGGAAAGGTATTTAAAGCGTCGGTCGAGGAGGGCGGTAATACCGAACTGCTGCGCCAGTTGCATGCAACGCGGTGCATCCTTTACTTCATCCTGAATAATCTCAGCCGTAGTGCGTCCGGTGTCATCTTCGCCAGGGCCGAGCATATCGGTGTTATTCCGTTGCCATTCGTCGCTGACGAGCTTTTGCAATTGCTCGAAGGAGATACGAGTGATGTGGGAAAACTGGCTTTGCCGTTCACCTTTCAAAAGCGGAAGTTCCCCCGCCAGCGCGCGGGCCAGGGCCGATTTCCCGCTTCCATTCGAACCGACAAACGCCCAACTATCACCCGCGTTTAACGTTAGCTGAGGCAATTGCAGCGTTTTTGTGTCGCTAAGACGAAACGTGCCTTGCAAAATTTGCAACGATGACATTTTATATCCCATTTTGTGCAGCGATTACTGACAGGGATACGTGTTTCATAACAAATTGTCAACACGCTTAGCACAGCGTGGCGATAATCACGCTGTCGGCATTAAAGTAGGCCGTGACATTCTGCCCTTGCTGAAGAGAAGTCGCTTCATTTACCGGCACTGTGGCGCACAGTGTTTGCCCGTCGGGTAGCGCCATTAATACTTCGCACTGCTCTGCGCCGCGCTCAATATGACTAATAATACCCGGTAATTGGTTGTCGGCGTTTTGCGCGACCGCCTCGTCCTGAGTAATACCTACCCACGGCGCTTTTAACAATATCAACACTTCTTTGCCTTCATCCAGCCCCAGACGCGCGCCGCTTTGTGCGGTAATTGCGACTTTCAGGCGTGTTTTTCCGTCAGCCAGTAAGACATCAACATGCTGTTGAACGTCATCATGATCGCGGGCGGTGATGGTACCGAACCACTGGTTACGGGCGCTGGTTTGCAGTGAAAAACGTGAGATCGCGGCCAGCAGGCTGTTCAGCGGCAGGGCGTCATCGTCACTTAACACATCAAAGGCTTTTTGCTGGATTTGCGCCAGTAAGTCATAGAGCTGAATCAGTCGCTGACCATAGCGGGTCAGTACTGCGCCGCCGCCACCTTTACCGCCTGTTGCGCGCTCGACCAGAATATGCTCACTTAACTGATTCATCTCGTTAATGGCATCCCAGGCGCTTTTATAGCTAATACCGGCATCTTTCGCTCCCTGGCTAATGGAACCGGAAAGCGCAATGTGTTTTAGTAGCGAAATGCGGCGCGGGTCGGCGAATAATTTTTGTTGGAGCTTAAGGGTGAGAAGGATTTCGGCCTGCATAACAATGTCCTGGCAAAAGTCTTATTGTGACGGAAAACGAACGCCACGCAAAGCTGACCGCACAAAAGGGGAGTGCTTTTCTGTGCTTAGCGGTTAGAATAGTCTCATGACTATATCTGGAGTTGACCATGTTAGAGTTATTAAAAAGTCTGGTATTCGCCGTAATCATGGTACCTGTCGTGATGGCCATCATCCTGGGTCTGATTTACGGTCTTGGTGAAGTATTCAACATCTTTTCTGGTGTTGGTAAAAAAGACCAGCCCGGACAAAATCATTGATTCCCTGAATGCCCGCTTAGTCGGGCATTTTCTTTTTCTCAACTTCCTGCTTTTCCTGCCGATATTTTTTCTTATCTACCTCACAAAGGTTAGCAATAACTGCTGGGAAAATTCCGAGTTAGTCGTTATATTGTCGCCTACATAACGTTACATTAAGGGGTTACCAATGGCTCGTAAATGGTTGAACTTGTTTGCCGGGGCGGCACTCTCTTTCGCTGTTGCTGGCAATGCACTGGCAGATGAAGGGAAAATCACGGTGTTCGCCGCCGCATCACTGACTAACGCAATGCAGGACATTGCTACGCAGTTTAAAAAAGAGAAAGGCGTGGATGTGGTTTCTTCTTTCGCTTCGTCATCTACTCTCGCCCGTCAGATTGAAGCGGGTGCGCCTGCGGATCTGTTTATTTCTGCCGATCAGAAATGGATGGATTATGCGGTTGATAAAAAAGCGATCGATACAGCTACGCGTCAGACACTGCTCGGCAATAGCCTGGTCGTTGTAGCACCGAAAGCCAGCGTGCAGAAAGATTTCACCATCGACAGCAAAACCAACTGGACTTCACTGCTGAATGGCGGTCGCCTGGCGGTTGGCGATCCGGAACATGTTCCCGCTGGCATTTATGCAAAAGAAGCACTGCAAAAACTGGGCGCATGGGATACGCTCTCTCCGAAACTGGCCCCAGCGGAAGATGTTCGTGGGGCGCTGGCGCTGGTCGAACGTAACGAAGCGCCTCTGGGCATTGTCTACGGTTCTGACGCAGTTGCCAGCAAAGGGGTAAAAGTGGTTGCCACCTTCCCGGAAGATTCACATAAAAAAGTGGAATATCCGGTTGCTGTTGTGGAAGGGCATAACAATGCGACAGTGAAAGCATTTTATGATTATCTGAAGGGACCGCAGGCAGCGGAAATCTTTAAACGTTACGGATTTACAATCAAGTAATGATACTGACCGATCCAGAATGGCAGGCAGTTTTATTAAGCCTGAAAGTTTCTTCCCTGGCTGTGCTGTTTAGCCTGCCGTTTGGGATCTTTTTTGCCTGGTTACTGGTGCGTTGCACGTTTCCGGGCAAAGCTCTGCTCGACAGCGTACTGCATCTACCGCTGGTGTTACCGCCCGTGGTCGTCGGTTACTTATTATTAGTTTCGATGGGACGGCGCGGATTTATCGGTGAACGTCTGTATGACTGGTTTGGTATTACCTTCGCCTTTAGCTGGCGCGGCGCGGTTCTCGCTGCCGCCGTCATGTCGTTTCCGCTGATGGTGCGGGCAATTCGTCTGGCGCTGGAAGGGGTTGATGTCAAACTGGAACAGGCCGCAAGAACACTGGGGGCCGGGCGCTGGCGCGTTTTCTTTACTATCACGTTACCGCTGACCTTACCGGGAATTATTGTTGGTACGGTACTGGCTTTTGCTCGTTCTCTCGGTGAGTTTGGTGCAACCATCACCTTTGTGTCGAACATTCCTGGTGAAACGCGAACCATTCCTTCTGCCATGTATACCCTGATCCAGACCCCCGGCGGGGAAAGTGGAGCGGCGAGACTGTGCATTATTTCTATTGCGCTGGCGATGATCTCCCTGTTGATTTCAGAATGGCTGGCCAGAATCAGCCGTGAACGGGCGGGGCGCTAATCATGCTGGAACTGAATTTTTCCCAGACGTTGGGCAACCATTGCCTGACTATTAATGAAACGCTGCCCGCCAATGGCATCACTGCTATCTTTGGCGTCTCCGGTGCCGGAAAAACTTCGCTGATTAACGCCATCAGTGGACTGACGCGCCCGCAAAAAGGGCGGATTGTCCTCAATGGGCGGGTACTAAATGATGCCGAAAAAGGTATCTGCCTGACGCCGGAAAAGCGTCGCGTTGGCTATGTTTTTCAGGATGCGCGGCTGTTCCCGCATTACAAAGTGCGTGGCAATCTGCGCTACGGCATGTCGAAAAGTATGGTCGATCAGTTCGATAAGCTGGTGGCGCTTTTAGGCATTGAACCGTTGCTTGACCGTTTACCAGGCAGCCTGTCCGGAGGCGAAAAACAGCGCGTGGCGATTGGTCGGGCTTTGCTGACAGCACCGGAATTGCTGTTGCTGGATGAACCGCTGGCGTCACTGGATATTCCGCGTAAACGCGAACTGTTGCCTTATCTGCAACGGCTGACACGGGAAATCAACATTCCGATGTTGTATGTCAGCCATTCGCTGGATGAGATCCTCCATCTGGCAGACAGAGTGATGGTACTGGAAAACGGTCAGGTGAAAGCCTTTGGCGCGCTGGAGGAAGTGTGGGGCAGTAGCGTGATGAATCCGTGGCTGCCGAAAGAGCAACAAAGTAGCATTCTGAAAGTGACGGTGCTTGAGCATCATCCGCATTACGCGATGACCGCGCTGGCGCTGGGCGATCAGCATTTGTGGGTCAATAAGCTGGACGAACCGCTGCAAGCTGTGCTACGTATCCGCATTCAGGCTTCCGATGTTTCTCTGGTTTTACAACCGCCGCAGCAAACCAGCATTCGTAACGTATTGCGGGCAAAAGTTGTTAATAGTTATGACGACAACGGCCAGGTGGAAGTGGAACTGGAAGTCGGCGGTAAAACGCTGTGGGCGCGTATCAGCCCGTGGGCCAGGGATGAACTGGCGATCAAACCTGGCCTGTGGCTGTACGCGCAAATTAAAAGTGTGTCGATAACCGCCTGATTAAATCAGGTGGCTATAAATGAATTGGGCAATGCTGTCGGTGGTGTTATCACCAATCACAATGTTGGCGCGCGCTTTTACCGCGTCATCGGCGTTGCCCATCGCCACGCCTGTACCAGCGGCTTCCAGCATACTGATATCATTAAAGTTATCGCCGAATGCCACGACGTTTTCCATCGACCAACCTTGCGCCTCAACCCATTTCGTCAAACGTTTACCTTTGCTGTTGCCGCCGCGTGCAATATCAACCTGATCGTGCCAGGACCATTCACACTCCAGTCCCAGTTCATGTTCGACATGCTTACCAAAATGCTGCAATTGCGGCAGGTCATCGTGCGTCAGGGCGAACTTCCATACGGCGTTAACTTGTTGCGCCGTTTCAGCCAGAGAAGCGACTTGTGTGAAAGTCGGACGCTGTTCCGGCGGCAGGGTTTGCGCCCAGTTAGATGTGCGAATGACATGCCCGGTCGGGTGCTCATAGACCATTGCATCATCGACATACATCAGACCGTGAATGTGGTGTTCATTCAGCATCTCAATGAGTTGCAGGGCTTTAATAACGGGCATTGGGTCCGCTTCCAGCACGGTTTTTGCATGATAATCATACAAATAGGTGCCATTACAGCAAATAGCAGGTGTATCCAGCGCCAGCGCCTGATAAAAAGGATGAATAGCGACGTGATGGCGACCTGTGACGATGATTAATTGATAGCCTGCTTCGCGAGCGCGGGCCAGGGCTTCTATCGATGAAGGAAGCAGGGTCTTTTTCGGGGTCAATAAGGTGCCGTCTAAGTCGAGAGCAATCACGCGTGTGGTCATGGCGTATTCCAGATTAAGGTTAAGAATTTTCGTCTGCGCGAATGGTACACCGATACCACTATCGGACAAAATTCTGCGTTTTAATTCAGCATTCACCGCCAAAAGCGACTAATTTTAGCTGTTACAGTCAGTTGCTAAATGCAAAGGAGCATTCATGAAGCAAACAGTTTATATCGCCAGCCCTGAGAGCCAGCAAATTCACGTCTGGAACCTGAATCATGAAGGCGCACTGACGCTGACACAGGTTGTCGATGTGCCGGGGCAGGTGCAGCCGATGGTGGTCAGCCCGGACAAACGTTATCTCTATGTTGGTGTTCGCCCTGAGTTTCGCGTCCTGGCGTATCGTATCGCCCCGGACGATGGCGCACTGACCTTTGCCGCAGAGTCTGCGCTGCCGGGTAGTCCGACGCATATTTCCACCGATCACCAGGGGCAGTTTGTCTTTGTAGGTTCTTACAATGCGGGTAACGTGAGCGTAACGCGTCTGGAAGATGGCCTGCCAGTGGGCGTCGTCGATGTGGTCGAGGGGCTGGACGGTTGCCATTCCGCCAATATCTCACCGGACAACCGTACGCTGTGGGTTCCGGCATTAAAGCAGGATCGCATTTGCCTGTTTACGGTCAGCGATGATGGTCATCTCGTGGCGCAGGACCCTGCGGAAGTGACCACCGTTGAAGGGGCCGGCCCGCGTCATATGGTATTCCATCCAAACGAACAATATGCGTATTGCGTCAATGAGTTAAACAGCTCAGTGGATGTCTGGGAACTGAAAGATCCGCACGGTAATATCGAATGTGTCCAGACGCTGGATATGATGCCGGAAAACTTCTCCGATACCCGTTGGGCGGCTGATATTCATATCACCCCGGATGGGCGTCACTTATATGCCTGTGACCGTACTGCCAGCCTGATTACTGTCTTCAGCGTTTCGGAAGATGGCAGCGTGTTGAGTAAAGAAGGCTTCCAGCCAACGGAAACCCAGCCGCGCGGCTTCAATGTTGATCACAGCGGCAAGTATCTGATTGCCGCTGGGCAAAAATCTCACCACATCTCGGTATACGAAATTGTTGGCGAGCAGGGGCTACTGCATGAAAAAGGCCGCTATGCGGTCGGGCAGGGACCAATGTGGGTGGTGGTTAACGCACACTAACCGCTGATTTACCCGGCGCAGTCTCTCCTGCGCCGGTGTATTAACCTATCTCCTGTAACGCGTGTCTCTGGCGTTCGACGATATTGGTCCACAAATTGTCTTTATCGTCAGTCCATAAATTAATCAGTAAGGCAAAAAAGCGTTCTGCTGCTGGAGAAAGTACGGCATCTTTACGGCGAATTATTCCCAATGTTCGACGTATAACGGGTTCCACCAATGGGATACCAATAATCGAAGAATAGGGCGCATGAGGCATTGCCAGGCCAGGAAGCGCCGAAATCCCCAGTCCCGCCTCCACCAGTCCTAATGACGTCGAAAGATGACGCACTTCGTAAAACCAGTCCAGCTTCCAGGGCTTGTCGGCCAGCTGTTGTTCTATCAACAGTCGGTTGCCGCTGGAGGAGCGTACGCCAATCATTTTGTAACCCACTAACTCCTGCCATTCTACAAGCTGCTTTTTGGCCAATGGATGGTCACGCCGACAGGCCAGCACGAACGGCTCGTTGACCAGTGGGGTAAAATCAATGGATGAATTTGTGACGTTGTTCATGTTTATGCCAAAGTCTGATTCGTTACACAGCACCGATTCCATGCAATTATTCGTGCCTTGTTCCAGAATCCGCACTTTAATATTGGGATACAGCTCATTAAATTTACCGATTGCCAGCGGTAAAAAATAAAATACTGCGGTCGGAATACACGCTAACGTCACCATACCACGATGATAAGCATTCATATCACGAATATTAAAAAGCGTTTCATCGAATTTCTTTATTAATTCCCGCGCCTCCGGGAGCAACCTTTTTCCTGCTTTTGTTAACGTAACCTTGCGAGTTGTACGCTCAAATAGTTGAATATGTAAATCTTCCTCCATCTTTTTTATTCTTCGCGTTAATGCAGGTTGCGTAATATTGAGTAATTTAGCGGCATTGTTAAACGAACTGGACTCTGCCAGTATGACAAATGCCTTCATACTTGATAATTCATGCTTCATTATTACTCCGGAAAATGGAAGCGACGATTTTGGGTGGCTGGCCGTTAAAAATTTTAACTGCATTTAGCCAACTTAAATTAATGAAAAAATGTTATTAATCGTTGAGCTAAAGTCATTAGAGATGCTTTGCCCTTAATGTAACCATATCGCAATAAGTTATGTTTTTAAATTGAGGGCATTATTATGAAAAAAATACCCTGCGTGATGATGCGAGGTGGAACCTCGAGGGGCGCGTTCCTGTTAGCGGAACATTTACCCGAAGATCAAACGCAGCGCGATAAAATATTGATGGCAATTATGGGTTCCGGTAACGATCTGGAAATTGACGGTATTGGCGGCGGTAATCCACTGACCAGTAAAGTCGCCATTATTAGCCGTTCCAGCGATCCGCGTGCTGATGTCGATTATCTGTTTGCGCAGGTAATCGTTCATGAGCAACGTGTCGATACCACGCCTAACTGCGGCAATATGCTGTCTGGTGTTGGGGCATTCGCCATTGAAAATGGTTTGATTGCAGCGACTTCGCCAGTTACTCGCGTACGTATCCGCAACGTCAATACGGGTACGTTCATCGAAGCTGATGTGCAAACGCCAAATGGTGTTGTCGAGTACGAGGGTAGCGCCAGAATTGACGGCGTACCGGGTACTGCCGCACCGGTTGCGCTCACTTTCCTGAATGCCGCTGGAACCAAAACCGGAAAAGTTTTCCCGACTGATAATCAGATTGATTATTTTGACGATGTCCCGGTGACCTGTATCGATATGGCGATGCCAGTCGTCATTATTCCGGCTGAATATCTGGGAAAAACAGGTTATGAATTACCGGCGGAACTGGATGCCGACAAAGCATTATTAGCCCGCATTGAATCTATCCGTCTACAAGCGGGTAAAGCAATGGGCTTAGGTGATGTCAGTAATATGGTTATCCCTAAACCTGTGCTTATTTCTCCAGCGCAGAAAGGCGGGGCAATTAATGTGCGTTATTTTATGCCGCATTCTTGCCATCGCGCGCTGGCGATAACCGGTGCTATTGCTATTTCCAGTAGTTGTGCATTGGAAGGCACCGTCACCCGACAAATCGTCCCTTCTGTAGGATACGGCAATATCAATATTGAACACCCCAGTGGTGCGCTCGACGTTCATTTAAGTAATGAAGGTCAGGATGCCACGACGTTACGCGCATCTGTTATTCGGACGACCAGAAAAATATTTTCCGGTGAAGTTTATCTTCCCTGAAAAAATTCGTTGTCAGGATAAGGACAATCAATAAAGGACTTCTGTATGAGTCATACAGAAAGAACAGGATTTTAAATGAATAAGAAATCGTTGGTGATGCTGCCAACTTACTGATTTAGTGTATGATGGTGTTTTTGAGGTGCTCCAGTGGCTTCTGTTTCTATCA
>NZ_JAVUPQ010000074.1:0-19546 GCF_032029835.1 Escherichia sp. AM3
TGATAGAAACAGAAGCCACTGGAGCACCTCAAAAACACCATCATACACTAAATCAGTAAGTTGGCAGCATCACCCAGTGGGCATTATCCGGTGATTTAGATACCTTCTATGAAAATGTACGATGGCAGCAATGGCGAGAAGACGTAATAAAATTATCGGCAACGGAAGCCTTCACGTTCTACCCTTTCTTATGGGTACAAAGTGAAGAAGCAAGAACAAGAAAAGTTATTTCGCTTACTGAACTCTGGGAAATGCAGTATCAAATGAAAGAAACATTCACGCAATAAGACATGTTCAGGTCCGGGTTTCATTTCCGGACTCACTATTTTAATGTGTATTTATCGCTTTCAATTCTTGCTGGCAATTTTCTGACTGGCAGCGTCGTAACTCAATAATCCCGACATGCATCATCGAGCCAAAAAATCCGCTTTCGCTGACATAATCCTCATTGACTATCGGTCGAGTGCCGGGCTTGCCCTGGCAAACCCGCATAAAAAATGAGGTGTAGCATTGCCAACCGGGATTTAAACCGACCTTTTCTTGTGCTGACATATTATGAAGATAAGTAAGTTCTTTTTCGTTCCCGCCTGACAACTGCCAGCGGCGGGTATTATCAGGTAAGTTATCACCACGGCAATTTGTCTTACACCGGGAAGGTGCAATATTTACCGCAATGCTACCCGTTAATCCTCTGGTTTTATCTTTAGGGGTCAGTAACCAGTCGCCAGCTAATGATGATTGTTCAGGTTGGGCGCATGCAGTCAGCAGTAATGTGGCGGTAATTAGTGACACTATGACGACCAGACTCCTGTTGGTCTTCATTGGGATTTCCTTGAGCTACTCAGTTTGTTGACAAAGTGTTCGTTGTTTTTGCCGGATGCGGCGTGAACGCCTTATCCGGCCTACAAAATCGCGTAAATTCAATATATTGCACCATCCTCGTAGGCCTGATAAGCGTAGCGCATCAGGCAATTCTGTGTTTGTCATACGTAAAAAAGGGCGATCTTCCGACCGCCCTTTTTCTTATTTAATGTGTTTACGCGTTTTTCAGAACTTCGCTAACAATCTCAACCGCTTCTTTCTCGATCTGCTTGCGATGTTCTTCACCGAGGAAGCTTTCGCAGTAGATCTTATATGCGTCTTCCGTGCCTGACGGACGCGCGGCGAACCAGCCGTTGTCAGTCATCACTTTCAGACCGCCAATAGAAGCACCGTTGCCCGGAGCAGCAGTCAGGCGCGCGGTGATCGGGTCACCTGCCAGGGTGCTGGCGCTCACCATTTCCGGAGACAGCTTAGACAGCGCCGCTTTTTGTGCGGAAGTCGCAGCTGCCTGCAAACGGTTGTAGCTCGGCGCACCAAAGCGTTTTGCCAGTTCGTTGTAGTGTTCCTGCGGGTTCTTACCGGTGACAGCGGTGATTTCCGCCGCCAGCAGACACATGATGATGCCGTCTTTGTCGGTGGACCACGGCGTGCCGTCGAAACGCAGGAAGGAAGCCCCTGCGCTCTCTTCGCCGCCAAAGCCGAAGCTGCCGTCGAACAGACCATCAACAAACCATTTGAAACCTACCGGGACTTCTACCAGCTTACGACCCAAGTCATTGACCACACGGTCGATCATCGCAGAAGAAACCAGCGTTTTACCAACGGCAACATCTTTGCCCCACTGCGGACGATGCTGGAACAGGTAATTGATCGCCACCGTCAGGTAGTGGTTCGGATTCATCAAACCTGCCGGAGTGACGATACCGTGACGGTCATAATCCGGGTCGTTAGCAAACGCCAGATCGAACTTATCACGCAGTGCCAGCAGGCCCGCCATCGCACACTCGGAGGAGCAGTCCATACGGATCGCGCCGTCTTTATCAAGGTGCATAAAGCGGAAGGTTTGATCGACCTGATCGTTAACGATAGTCAGGTTGAGGTTGTAATACTCGCCAATACGCTTCCAGTATTCGATACCGGAACCGCCCAGCGGATCAACGCCAAGCGTCAGGCCCGCTTTCTGAATCGCCGCCATATCAACGATATCGGCCAGCCCTTCCACGAACGGCTGCACCAGATCCTGCTCTTTCACATGACCGGATGCCATCGCTTCGTCGAGGGAGATACGCTTCACGCCTTTCAGGCCATCGGCCAGCAGTGCGTTGGCCCTGTCTTCCACCACTTTGGTGACGTTGGTATCAGCCGGGCCACCATTTGGCGGATTGTACTTGATACCACCATCTTCCGGCGGGTTATGGGACGGTGTAATCACGATACCGTCTGCCAGCGGGCCACCTTTTTTATTGTGAACCAGGATGGCATTGGAAACGGCAGGCGTTGGAGTGAAGCCATTGTTTTCCTGCACAATGACATCAACGCCGTTCGCTGCCAGCACTTCCAGTACGGAAATGAACGCAGGCTCGGACAGGGCGTGAGTATCTTTACCCACATAGCAAGGGCCAGTGATGCCGTTTTTCGCACGTTCTTCAGCAATTGCCTGAGCGATCGCCAGAATGTGCGGCTCGTTAAAGCTGTGGCGCGCTGCACTGCCACGGTGACCGGAAGTACCGAATTTCACCGCGTGCTCCGCATTCCCTGCTTCTGGTTTCAGTACATAATATTGCGCCGTCAGTTGGGCGACGTTAATCAAATCACTCTGTTGTGCAGGTTGGCCTGCACGATTGTGGATTGCCATTGCTTTGTCCTTTGTCTGCAACGTTTTAGATAGTTCCGCAAACCTTCTCAATCAATTCCGCCGGGAATTGCATCGACTGCATGATGTGTTCGATCATGCTGCATTTACGGCCGGTGTTGGTGTTGGTGATCACCCAATACGGCGTGCCTGGCACATGTTTCGGCTTGGTCTGATTACCATTTTTCAGCAGCGTTTGTTCATCTGCCGCAAAGTAAACGCGTGTACGACCGTGCAACGATTCCGTTGCTTCGGCAAACGCCTGGGCGTCAAGAGAATATAGTGTAGACAACAGCAGCATAAAGCGATTGACCGCTCGCTTTTGCTCTGCGTATTCGTCCGAAAGCAGAAGTTCACGCATTGCGCGAACCTTGTCTTTAATCGTTTTGACCGGCTTCGCTTCGACGATAGCAGGTGACGCAACGCGAACCTCTTTCGTCACCGGAGCAGCAGGCTGTGATGCGGCGGAAAATTTCAACATACGCCGTAAAATGTCGGATGCGCTCTCGCCGATATGCTTAGTGTGGCTGGCAATATAGCTGTAGAGTTCATCATCAACTTCAATCGTTTTCATCTTAATCCAGTGCAGTGTCTTAGCTGAATACAAGTCGCCAGGAGTATATGAATAAATCCCGGCAGCGGATAGCGTCAAGCCTGGCTTGCAGAAAAACTCGGAATAAACCTTATTTGTTGCAGCCCTGTGGCACAATGGTCAACATAATACCCTAACCCGACAACGCGAAAAAAAGAACTTTGCCATGAAATTGAATATCCGCGCGCAAACTGCACAAAACCAGCACAATAATTCTCCCATCGTTCTTGTCCATGGTCTGTTTGGTAGCCTCGACAACCTTGGCGTACTGGCTCGCGATCTGGTAAACGATCACAATATCATCCAGGTTGATATGCGTAACCACGGTCTTTCACCGAGAGAGCCGGTAATGAATTACCCGGCGATGGCGCAGGATCTTGTTGATACCCTGGATGCACTGCAGATCGACAAAGCAACATTTATCGGTCACTCCATGGGCGGTAAAGCGGTAATGGCACTTACTGCACTGGCCCCCGATCGCATCGATAAACTGGTGGCGATCGATATCGCACCGGTCGACTATCACGTACGCCGTCATGATGAGATTTTCGCAGCTATCAACGCGGTCAGTGAATCGGACGCACAAACTCGCCAGCAAGCAGCAGCAATAATGCGCCAGCATCTTAATGAAGAAGGGGTGATTCAGTTTCTGTTGAAATCTTTTGTTGACGGGGAGTGGCGCTTTAACGTGCCGGTATTGTGGGATCAGTATCCGCATATTGTGGGTTGGGAGAAAATCCCGGCATGGGATCACCCTGCCCTGTTTATCCCTGGTGGTAATTCTCCGTATGTTAGCGAGCAGTACCGTGATGATTTACTGGCACAATTTCCACAGGCACGGGCGCATGTGATTGCAGGCGCGGGTCACTGGGTCCATGCTGAAAAACCAGATGCGGTATTACGCGCTATCCGTCGCTATCTCAATGATTAACGCAACTGATTAAAAACCCAGCGTCCGCGTCGCTTTCCGCGCGTGGGCGTTGGCGTGACTCATCGCGCTGATGTATTATGGCGCGCTATCCATCCGGGCAGAGGCCTGGCTGATTGTTTCCCCCGAAGTCACCAAAATCATGGCCAAAGAACAAACGGACCGTACGACATTAGATCTGTTCGCGCACGAGCGTCGACCGGGACGACCGAAAACTAATCCGCTTTCGCGCGATGAACAGCTGCGTATTAATAAACGCAACCAACTAAAACGCGACAAAGTACGTGGCCTTAAGCGTGTCGAACTGAAGCTGAACGCGGAAGCTGTCGAGGCGCTGAACGAGCTGGCGGAATCGCGCAATATGAGCCGTAGCGAACTGATCGAAGAGATGTTAATGCAGCAACTGGCGGCGCTGCGTAGTCAGGGCATCGTTTAAATTTCCACTTTCATGTAGCACAGTGTGCAGTCCTGCTCGTTTGCTGATTCCGCAAGACTGCCTGTTCTGCTATGATTGCCTTTATCCGTGGGCAATTTTCCACCCCCATTTCAATAAGTTTCAAGAGGTTATTTCACTCATGGCTATCACTGGCATCTTTTTCGGCAGCGACACCGGTAATACCGAAAATATCGCAAAAATGATTCAAAAACAGCTTGGTAAAGACGTTGCCGATGTCCATGACATTGCAAAAAGCAGCAAAGAAGATCTGGAAGCTTATGACATTCTGCTGCTGGGCATCCCAACCTGGTATTACGGCGAAGCGCAGTGTGACTGGGATGACTTCTTCCCGACTCTCGAAGAGATTGATTTCAATGGCAAACTGGTTGCGCTGTTTGGTTGTGGTGACCAGGAAGATTACGCCGAATATTTCTGCGACGCATTGGGCACCATCCGCGACATCATTGAACCGCGCGGTGCAACCATCGTTGGTCACTGGCCAACTGCGGGCTATCATTTCGAAGCATCAAAAGGTCTGGCAGATGACGACCACTTTGTCGGTCTGGCTATCGACGAAGACCGTCAGCCGGAACTGACCGCTGAACGTGTAGAAAAATGGGTTAAACAGATTTCTGAAGAGTTGCATCTCGACGAAATTCTCAATGCCTGATGTGATGCGGCGTAGACTCATGTCTACGCCGTATTAATAGATAATGCCAATCAAAATAATTGCTACAAATTTGTAACTTTTGCTGTTGTACCTGTACAATGTCCCGGTGTTCAAGTGGCCTTGCCGTTGTAAATGTAAGCTATGCCACGTTTTTATTAACAATATTTGCCAGGGACTTGTGGTTTTCATTTAGGCGTGGCAATTCTATAATGATACGCATTATCTCAAGAGCAAATTCTGTCACTTCTTCTAATGAAGTGAACCGCTTAGTAACAGGACAGATTCCGCATGACTGATAACAATACCGCCCTAAAGAAAGCTGGCCTGAAAGTAACGCTTCCTCGTTTAAAAATCCTGGAAGTTCTTCAGGAGCCGGACAACCATCACGTCAGTGCGGAAGATTTATACAAACGTCTGATCGATATGGGTGAAGAAATTGGTCTGGCTACGGTATATCGCGTACTGAACCAGTTTGACGACGCTGGTATCGTCACCCGCCACAATTTTGAAGGCGGTAAATCCGTATTTGAACTGACACAGCAACATCACCACGATCACCTGATCTGCCTCGACTGCGGCAAGGTTATCGAATTTAGTGATGATTCCATCGAAGCGCGTCAGCGTGAAATTGCCGCAAAACATGGCATTCGCCTGACTAACCACAGTCTCTATCTTTACGGTCACTGTGCCGAAGGCGATTGCCGCGAAGATGAGCACGCGCACGAAGGCAAATAAGCCAGCCTGAACGAGAAAAGCCAACCTGCGGGTTGGCTTTTTTATGCAAGGGAAATAAGAAAAGCGAGAGTTACAGCTCTCACTTATTTGTTATTACTGCGAATTTCCTGCCAGACCTTATCACAATCGGCTTTCACCGCCTGATCATTTCCGGTTTGCGTTGCACGCAGACACTGCTGATAATCCAGTACGCGGACACTTTCCTGGTCGGCAAACTGCTGATGTTGTTTCTCTTTCTTCAGCACGTTTAACACGCTCTGGCAGGCTTCAATTTTTTCCGGCGAACCTTGCGCGGTGTTGATACAGGCGCTGTATGCCTCTTTCAGACGGCTGTCTTCCTGTGGTGCGGTTGATTGCGCACAAGCTACCAGCCCCGATGCCATCATGGCGATGAGAATCAGTTTTTTCATAGCAAATTCCTCAAACGTGCGGCAGGCACAAAACCTGCCGCGTCGGGCATCAGAAGATGGTGAATGGTGCGATTACCATAAATTTTACGTCACGCTCATCCTGGAAGATGTTGCCGTAACCACCGCCCCAGCTTGGGATGTCGGAGTGGTTGTCGTATTCGGTGAAGTGCAGTTTGAACATCGTGCCTTTGGCGCGACCGTCCTGAATGGTATAGACCGCATCCAGGCTGTATGCAGACTCTTCAATAGTCCGGTTTTTGTCGTAGTACGCATCCGGATTGCTCTGCCAGGTCGCAGGTTTAGCATCCCATGCGTAAACGTAGGAAGCGCCGATGGCGAAGCCTGGAAGATTCCAGTTTTTCAGGTCATACATCGCACCGAAGAAGACTGCTTTTTCGCCGTTGGCGTTGAAGTCAGAACGGTTGTCCCACCAGATATCCAGGCGACCGTTTGAGGAAGCGTAGGTTGGAGTCATACGTTGCAGGAAGTATCCCTGCTGACCGTCAGCCTTAACCCAGGTGCCTTCGAGGCGCAAATCCACTACGTCAGCCGCCCGGTAACCAAAGGTCAACGCCTGCAGCCAGGCGGTGCCGTCATAAAGGTCGTTGACGCTGCGATCGTCAACTTTATCGCGGGTACCGTAGAACTGGTAGCTGGTGGTTAACGGGCTACCGGCGATATCAAATTTGTAGCTGGCTTTGGCAAAATATTGATCGATATACCCTTCCGCCTGACCAAAAGCCGCTTCCAGTACGAAGTTATTTTTGAAGTCGTATTTCGCCCCAAGGGAGTGCAGATAATCAACTTTGGTGGTTTTATCGTTCTGATAAAACTCATCCATTTCCAGATGCCACGGCGCTTTGTATTCGTTGGTCCACATGTAGGAGAAACTCAACGCACCGGCATCGCCGTAATCAAAATTCGCTCCGGCTTCCGCACCCTGATAAGTACCCGGCATAAAGCTCCAGTGAGGCGCTAACAGCGTCTGACCGGTTGGCTGAATATAACCTGCCCTCGCCCAAACCGGACCGTATTTAAATTTGGCCGCTGCTTTATACAGGCTTATACCGCTTTTGTCGCCGGACCAGTCTTCGTCATAGGCTTTATTACTTTTTGAAAACGCGATTTCGTTCGGGTGAGAGCTGTCGCCGTTTTCCGCCATTTCAATCGCCGTAAACGCGGCAATATCAAGGCCGAACATATCAGCAGCATAACCAGACTGAAAATCGAGGTTGGCATTCCAGGTGGAGTGAGAAAGGTTGGTTTTGTATTTGTCGCCGTCGGTAACATCTTTACGGTCGCGTTCACGCTGCCAGTAATATATACCGCCGGTTAAGGTTGAATCGTCGATGAATCCTTCGGCGCGAGCCTCCGGCATTGCCATAAAGCCCGACATTGCTGTAACACCGGCGATAGCCAGCGCCAGCGTACTACGTTTGCCACTAAACGTACGCATGGGTTAATCCTCTTTGACGTATAAATTGCTGCACCAAAGGTGAACAGCGAAAAAATAAAAATTAAAAAAGTAGCGTTGAGAAAAGTCTCGCTGACTACAGGAACAGACTATTTTTCGCGACGCGAATTATCAATCTCTTTCTGTAACCAGAATGTAAGAACATGAGCAACCGCACATATTTTGATGATTTTTGTTACAAGGCTTAAGTTTGCGGTTGAAAGGCTTGCAGAAGAATAAAAGCGTGAAATTCCAGCAAGATGAAAGCGGTTACATTTTATTTAATTATGTTTTGTTATTTTAAATTTATTTTATGGATAAATTGCGAAGCGGAATTAATTCGCGAAGAAAAGCAGAAAAAACGCCGCTGAACGCGGCGTTTTGGATTGTTTGCTGTTTCTTGCCGGATGCGGCGTGAACGCCTTATCCGGCCTACAAAAGCACGCAAACTCAATATATTGCAGAGATCATGTAGGCCTGATAAGCGTAGCGCATCAGGCAATTTAGCGTTTGAAACTGTTTGTCTGTTCCTTGCCGGATGCGACGTAAACGCCCCATCCGGCATAGCGAAACTTAAAATTACTCGCCTACTTTCGCCCAGGTATCACGCAGCCCAACGGTGCGGTTAAATACCGGTTTTTCCGCCGTAGAATGGCGGCTATCGAGGCAGAAGTAACCTTCACGCTCAAACTGGAATGCTTTACCCGCAACCGCATCTTTCAGCGACGGTTCAGCAAAGCCCTGTTTGATCACCAGCGATTCCGGGTTAATCACCGACAGGAAATCATCCGCAGCACCTGGGTTAGGCACGCTGAACAGACGGTCATACAAACGGATTTCAACCGGCAGCGCATGTGCCGCGCTCACCCAGTGAATAACACCTTTGACTTTACGACCATCTGCCGGATCTTTGCTTAAGGTATCGGCGTCATAAGTACAGAAGATGGTGGTGATATTACCTTCGGCATCTTTCTCGACGCGTTCTGCCTTAATCACATAAGCATTACGCAGACGCACTTCTTTACCCAGCACCAGACGTTTGTACTGCTTGTTAGCTTCTTCGCGGAAATCGGCGCGATCAATCCAAATCTCACCGCTAAACGGCACCTGACGGCTGCCCATTTCCGGTTTGTTCGGATGGTTCGGCATGGTAACCATTTCGCCTTCGCCCTGATAGTTTTCGATAACCAGTTTCACCGGATCGATAACCGCCATTGCGCGCGGCGCATTTTCGTTGAGATCTTCACGGATGCAGGATTCCAGCGACGCCATCTCAATGGTGTTGTCCTGCTTGGTCACGCCGATGCGTTTGCAGAACTCACGAATAGAAGCCGCAGTGTAACCACGACGACGCAGACCGGAAATGGTCGGCATACGCGGGTCATCCCAGCCTTCAACGTGCTTGTCGGTCACCAGCAGGTTCAACTTACGCTTGGACATCACGGTGTATTCCAGATTCAGGCGCGAGAACTCATACTGGCGCGGGTGAACAGGAATCGTGATGTTGTCCAGTACCCAGTCGTACAGACGACGGTTGTCCTGGAACTCAAGCGTACACAGAGAGTGCGTAATACCTTCCAGGGCATCGCTGATGCAGTGGGTGAAGTCGTACATCGGGTAGATGCACCACTTGTTGCCAGTCTGGTGGTGTTCAGCAAATTTAATACGGTACAGCACCGGATCGCGCATCACGATAAACGGTGAAGCCATGTCGATTTTCGCACGCAGGCAGGCTTTACCTTCTTCAAAACCACCGGCACGCATTTTTTCGAACAGCGCCAGGTTCTCTTCAACGCTGCGGTCGCGGTACGGGCTGTTTTTACCCGGTTGCGTCAGGGTGCCGCGGTATTCGCGGATCTGTTCCGGCGTCAGTTCATCAACGTACGCCAGGCCTTTATTGATCAGTTCGATCGCATAGGCGTGGAGCTGATCAAAATAATCGGAGGAGTAACGGACGTTACCAGACCAGTGAAAACCTAACCACTCTACGTCGTTTTTGATCGACTCAACATACTCGATATCTTCTTTTACCGGGTTAGTGTCGTCGAAACGCAGGTTGCACTGGCCTTTATAGTCCTGGGCGATCCCGAAGTTCAGGCAGATAGATTTCGCATGGCCAATATGCAGATAGCCATTCGGCTCCGGCGGGAAACGGGTGTGTACTGTGGTGTGCTTACCACTGGCCAGATCTTCATCGATGATCTGACGGATAAAGTTAGTCGGGCGGGCTTCTGCCTCACTCATCGTGGATTCCTCAAAGCGTAAACAACGTATAACGGCGTATGATCTTATAAGCGGGACAGGCTGACAACTGTTAGTTAGTGAAAATCGAAAATCTCACTGAGATTATGGGGATGATTGATGAAAAAAAAAGCGGCAGAGAAGATCTCCACCGCTTTTGCCAGTCCTGCGTCATTGTTGGATGCGACGCTTAAGCGTCTTATCCAACCTGGACTGAGCTTTTGTAGGCCTGATAAGACGCGTCAAGCGTCGCATCAGGCATAAAGCAGATTACTTTTTGATTTCATACAGCGGTGTTTGACCCGCCACAACATGGCCCTGAGCTTTAATGATCAAGCCACTGAAATCGTCGATATTGCTGCAAACCACCGGGCTAATCATCGAGCGGGCGTTAGCGTTCAGGTAATCCAGATCCATTTCCAGAATCGGTTGCCCTGCGCTTACCTGCGCACCCTCTTCCACCAGACGTTTAAAGCCTTTACCTTCCAGCGCTACGGTGTCGATACCCATATGGACGACGATCTCCGCGCCTTTTTCGGTTTCCAGGCAGAACGCGTGGTTGGTGTTGAAGATTTTCACGATTGTCCCTGCGGCTGGTGATACGACGATTTTATCTGTCGGTTTCACCGCCACACCGTCACCCACCGCTTTGCTGGCGAATGCTTCGTCAGGAACCTGATCCAGTGCCACGACATCACCGGTAATCGGCGATACCAGCTCCGCGATAGATACCGCGTTTGGTACAGCCTTCGGTTTTGCTACAGGCGCGGCAGTTGCCGGAGTTGCTTCAGCTGACGCAGCTGCTACCGGACCGCGGGCAACGACTTTCTTCATCGCATCGCCGATGGATTCTGCTTTCGCGCCAACAATCACCTGAATAGTCTGTTTGTTCAGTTTTACTACACCAGAAGCACCCAGACGTTTACACATCGTATCGTTAACGCGGGCAGAGTCAGCCACTGTAAGGCGCAGACGGGTGATACAGGCGTCAATTGCTTTCAGGTTGTCAGTGCCGCCAACCGCAGCAATATAGTTGGTCGCCAGTTGATTGAGGCCTTCTTCAGTGTTGCTGTTGGCTTCTTCAGTAACGATCTCGTCTTCTTTATCTTCACGACCCGGCGTTTTCAGGTTGAACATGCGGATAACCAAACTGAACACCACGAAGTAGATAGCGAAGAAGACAACACCCATCACCAGCAGCATCCAGACGTTCTGGCTGGCGGCCGGCAGGTTATACATCAACGCGTAGTCGATAGCCCCCGCAGAGAAAGAGAAGCCAGCATGGATACCCAGCAGTGTTGCCACAAACAGGCTGATACCGGTCAGCAGTGCGTGCAGGAGGTACAGCAGCGGTGCAAGGAACATGAACAGGAATTCCAGCGGCTCAGTCACACCGGTCAGGAACGCAGTAACAGCAACAGAAAGCAGCATCCCGCCAACCATCGGACGACGCTCTTTCGGTGCTGCGAAGTACATCGCCAGCGCCGCACCCGGCAGACCGAACATCATAATCGGGAAGAAGCCGGACATGAACATCCCCGCGGTGCCGTCACCGGCATAGAAGCGGTTGATATCACCGTGGAAAACCGTACCCGCCGCGTTGGTGAATTCACCAATCTGGAACCAGGCGATGGTGTTCAGCACCTGATGCAGACCGGTTGGGATCAGCAGACGGTTGATGAAACCAAAGATACCGGAACCCAGCGCGCCCGCAGAAACGATCCACTCGCCTCCTGCATGGATAGCGTGCTGTACCGGCGGCCAGACGTAACCAAAAATGGCCGCCAGCACCAGGCAGAAGAAGCCGGTGGCAATCGGCACAAAGCGTTTGCCGCCGAAGAAGCTCAGGAAGTCCGGCAGTTTAATATCGGACCAACGGTTATAGGCTGCGCCACCAACCAGACCGGTAATGATACCCGCCAGTACACCCATGTTTATTTCTGGGTTGATGGTCACCATCGCTTTGGTTAACACAAAGTAACCTACCGCACCCGCCAGCGCCGCCGCACCTGCGCTGTCTTTCGACCAGCTGGATGCCACACCGATGGCGAAGATTAATGCGAGGTTATCAAAAATCGCACCGCCCGCCTGGGCAATAAACGCAACGTTAAGTAAATCTGGCTGACCGAATCGCAGCAACAGTGCCGCCACCGGCAGCACCGCGATAGGGAGCTGTAACGCCCTACCGAGTCGCTGGAAAAAACCTAAAATATTCATCTTATTCCCCCTACGAGAACCCTATTTGGCTCGTTTAAAGCCGTATTTTTATTTTGCTGCAAATTGTACTGCCGATGTTCTGTAATCAGATTGTTAGATCATCTGCTACAGAGTGTGTGAAAATTTAATTCGTATCGCAAATTAAACGCGTGTCTTTTGTGAGTTTTGTCACCAAATATCGTTATCATCACTCCCTTTTACTGGCTAAACCAGAAAACTTATTTTATCATTCAAAAAATCAGGTCGGATTGACGCCTGTCTGCGCAAATCCAGGTTACGCTTAAAGATGCCTAATCCGCCAACGGCTTACATTTTACTTATTGAGGTGAATAATGAGACTGATCCCCCTGACTACCGCTGAACAGGTCGGTAAATGGGCTGCTCGCCATATCGTCAATCGTATCAATGCGTTCAAACCGACTGCCGATCGTCCGTTTGTTCTGGGCCTGCCAACTGGCGGCACGCCAATGACCACCTATAAAGCGTTAGTCGAAATGCATAAAGCAGGCCAGGTCAGCTTTAAGCACGTTGTCACCTTCAACATGGACGAATATGTCGGTCTGCCGAAAGAGCATCCGGAAAGCTACTACAGCTTTATGCACCGTAATTTCTTCGATCACGTTGATATTCCAGCAGAAAACATCAACCTTCTCAACGGCAACGCCCCGGATATCGACGCCGAGTGCCGCCAGTATGAAGAAAAAATCCGTTCTTACGGAAAAATTCATCTGTTTATGGGCGGTGTAGGTAACGACGGTCATATTGCATTTAACGAACCGGCGTCTTCTCTGGCTTCTCGTACTCGTATCAAAACCCTGACTCATGACACTCGCGTCGCGAACTCTCGTTTCTTTGATAACGATGTCAATCAGGTGCCAAAATATGCCCTGACTGTCGGTGTTGGTACATTGCTGGATGCCGAAGAAGTGATGATTCTGGTGCTGGGTAGCCAGAAAGCACTGGCACTGCAGGCCGCCGTTGAAGGTTGCGTGAACCACATGTGGACCATCAGCTGTCTGCAACTGCATCCAAAAGCGATCATGGTATGCGATGAACCTTCCACCATGGAGCTGAAAGTTAAGACTTTAAGATATTTCAATGAATTAGAAGCAGAAAATATCAAAGGTCTGTAATTGTTATCCCTGCCCTGGCTCCTTGCTCAGGGCAATATTTTTTATAATCGGGGGTCAGAATGTATGCATTAACCCAGGGCCGGATCTTTACCGGCCACGAATTTCTTGATGACCACGCGGTTGTTATCGCTGATGGCCTGATTAAAAGCGTCTGTCCGGTAGCGGAACTGCCGCCAGAGATCGAACAACGTTCACTGAACGGGGCCATTCTCTCCCCCGGTTTTATCGATGTGCAGTTAAACGGCTGCGGCGGCGTACAGTTTAACGACACCGCTGAAGCGGTCAGCGTGGAAACGCTGGAAATCATGCAGAAAGCCAATGAGAAATCAGGCTGTACTAACTATCTGCCGACGCTTATCACCACCAGCGATGAGCTGATGAAACAGGGCGTGCGCGTTATGCGCGAGTACCTGGCAAAACATCCGAATCAGGCGTTAGGTCTGCATCTGGAAGGTCCGTGGCTGAATCTGGTAAAAAAAGGCACCCATAATCCGAATTTTGTGCGTAAGCCTGATGCCGCGCTGGTCGATTTCCTGTGTAAGAACGCCGACGTCATTACTAAAGTGACCCTGGCACCGGAAATGGTTCCTGCAGAAGTCATCAGCAAACTGGCAAATGCCGGGATTGTGGTTTCTGCCGGTCACTCCAACGCGACGTTGAAAGAAGCGAAAGCCGGTTTCCGCGCGGGGATTACCTTTGCCACCCATCTGTACAACGCGATGCCGTATATTACCGGTCGTGAACCGGGCCTGGCGGGCGCGATCCTCGACGAAGCTGACATTTATTGCGGTATTATCGCTGATGGCCTGCATGTTGATTACGCCAACATTCGTAACGCTAAACGCCTGAAAGGCGACAAACTGTGTCTGGTTACCGACGCCACCGCGCCAGCAGGTGCCAACATTGAACAGTTCATTTTTGCGGGTAAAACAATATACTACCGTAACGGACTTTGTGTGGATGAGAACGGTACGTTAAGCGGTTCATCCTTAACCATGATTGAAGGCGTGCGTAATCTGGTCGAACATTGCGGTATCGCACTGGATGAAGTGCTGCGTATGGCGACGCTCTATCCGGCGCGTGCGATTGGCGTTGAGAAACGTCTCGGCACACTCGCCGCAGGTAAAGTAGCCAACCTGACCGCATTCACACCTGATTTTAAAATCACCAAGACCATCGTTAACGGTAACGAGGTCGTAACTCAATAAGAGAAAGTATGACACCAGGCGGACAAGCTCAGATAGGTAATGTTGATCTCGTAAAACAGCTTAACAGCGCGGCGGTTTATCGCCTGATTGACCAGTACGGGCCAATCTCGCGGATTCAGATTGCCGAGCAAAGCCAGCTTGCCCCCGCCAGCGTAACCAAAATTACGCGTCAGCTTATCGAACGCGGGCTGATCAAAGAAGTTGATCAGCAGGCCTCCACCGGGGGCCGCCGCGCTATCTCTATCGTCACCGAAACCCGCAATTTCCACGCAATCGGTGTACGGCTTGGTCGTCACGACGCCACCATTACTCTGTTTGATCTCAGCAGCAAAGTGCTGGCAGAAGAACATTACCCGCTGCCGGAACGTACCCAGCAGACGCTGGAACATGCCCTGCTGAATGCCATTGCTCAGTTTATTGATAGCTACCAACGCAAGCTGCGCGAGCTGATCGCCATTTCCGTGATCCTGCCTGGACTTGTTGACCCGGACAGCGGCAAAATTCATTACATGCCGCATATTCAGGTGGAAAACTGGGGGCTGGTAGAAGCACTGGAAGAGCGTTTTAAAGTGACCTGTTTCGTTGGTCACGATATCCGTAGTCTGGCGCTGGCAGAGCACTACTTCGGTGCAAGTCAGGATTGCGAAGACTCCATTTTAGTGCGTGTCCATCGCGGAACCGGGGCCGGAATCATCTCTAACGGGCGCATTTTTATTGGCCGCAACGGCAACGTCGGTGAAATTGGCCATATTCAGGTCGAACCGCTGGGTGAACGCTGCCACTGCGGCAACTTTGGCTGCCTGGAAACTATCGCCGCCAACGCTGCCATTGAACAACGGGTGTTGAATCTGTTAAAGCAGGGCTACCAGAGCCGCGTGCCGCTGGACGACTGTACCATCAAAACTATCTGCAAAGCTGCGAACAAAGGCGATAGCCTGGCGTCGGAAGTGATTGAGTATGTTGGTCGTCATCTGGGCAAAACCATCGCCATTGCCATCAACCTGTTTAACCCGCAAAAAATTGTTATTGCCGGAGAAATCACCGAAGCCGATAAAGTGCTGCTCCCTGCTATTGAAAGCTGCATTAATACCCAGGCGCTGAAGGCGTTTCGTACTAATCTGCCGGTGGTACGTTCTGAGCTGGATCACCGCTCGGCAATCGGCGCTTTTGCGCTGGTAAAACGCGCCATGCTCAACGGTATTTTGCTCCAGCATTTGCTGGAAAATTAATGTGCTTTTATAGTGGCGCTTATTGTTGTCAATATTCTGGGTAGTCCATGACCATTAAAAATGTAATTTGCGATATCGACGGCGTGCTGATGCACGATAACGTCGCCGTACCGGGTGCAGCGGAATTTTTGCACGGGATTATGGATAAAGGCCTGCCGCTGGTGTTGCTGACCAACTATCCTTCGCAGACTGGGCAAGATCTGGCGAACCGCTTTGCCACCGCAGGTGTCGATGTACCTGACAGCGTGTTTTATACCTCTGCGATGGCGACTGCCGATTTCCTGCGTCGCCAGGAAGGCAAGAAAGCGTATGTGGTGGGCGAAGGCGCACTGATTCATGAACTGTACAAAGCCGGTTTCACTATTACCGATGTGAACCCTGATTTCGTGATTGTTGGCGAAACGCGTTCCTACAACTGGGACATGATGCATAAAGCAGCCTATTTCGTCGCTAACGGTGCACGTTTTATCGCCACCAATCCGGACACCCACGGGCGCGGTTTTTATCCCGCGTGTGGCGCGTTGTGTGCAGGCATCGAAAAAATCTCCGGGCGTAAACCGTTCTATGTTGGTAAACCGAGTCCGTGGATCATCCGCGCGGCATTAAACAAAATGCAGGCGCATTCGGAAGAAACGGTGATTGTCGGCGATAACCTGCGTACCGATATTCTGGCGGGCTTCCAGGCAGGTCTGGAAACGATTCTGGTGCTTTCTGGTGTTTCATCGCTCGACGATATCGACAGTATGCCGTTCCGCCCAAGCTGGATTTACCCGTCGGTCGCTGAAATCGACGTTATCTGAATAGCAACCACGTCTGCGGACGTGGTTGGCTCTGATGACAAACGCCAAACTGCCTGATGCGCTACGCTTATCAGGCCTACGCAGCTCCTGCAATATATTGAATTTTCATGCTTTTGTAGGCCGGATAAGGCGTTCACGCCGCATCCGGCATGAACAAATTGCACTTTGTCAGCAATTTGGCCCCCGTAAAATATAACCATTCAATAAAACCCGCTAAAAATTATCGATTCATCAATAAATACATCCTTACACCAGACCTTTTTTCACCAATCGACAATCACCATTACGTTTTTTATTTTTTCACCGCCAAATCGCTTGCGCACAGTGCTGCTTTGCGGCATTTTTTTAAACAAGCAAACACAACAAGCAACAAATACCAGGTTAACGGAGAAGGTTATGTGTTCAATTTTTGGCGTATTCGATATCAAAACAGACGCAGTTGAGCTGCGTAAGAAAGCACTCGAGCTGTCACGCCTGATGCGTCATCGTGGCCCGGACTGGTCCGGTATTTATGCCAGCGATAACGCCATTCTCGCCCACGAACGTCTGTCAATTGTTGACGTTAACGCGGGGGCGCAACCTCTCTACAACCAACAAAAAACTCATGTGCTGGCGGTAAACGGTGAAATCTACAACCACCAGGCACTGCGCGCCGAATATGGCGATCGTTATCAGTTCCAGACCGGATCTGACTGTGAAGTGATCCTCGCGCTGTATCAGGAAAAAGGGCCGGAATTTCTCGACGACTTGCAGGGCATGTTTGCCTTTGCCTTGTACGACAGCGAAAAAGATGCCTACCTGATTGGTCGCGACCATCTGGGGATCATCCCACTGTATATGGGCTATGACGAACACGGTCAGCTGTATGTGGCCTCAGAAATGAAAGCCCTGGTGCCAGTTTGCCGCACGATTAAAGAGTTCCCGGCGGGGAGCTATTTGTGGAGCCAGGACGGCGAAATCCGTTCTTATTATCATCGCGACTGGTTCGACTACGATGCGGTGAAAGATAACGTAACCGACAAAAACGAGCTGCGTCAGGCACTTGAAGATTCCGTTAAAAGCCATCTGATGTCTGATGTGCCTTACGGTGTGCTGCTTTCTGGTGGTCTGGATTCCTCAATTATTTCCGCTATCACCAAGAAATACGCAGCCCGTCGCGTGGAAGATCAGGAACGCTCTGAAGCCTGGTGGCCGCAGTTACACTCCTTTGCTGTAGGTCTGCCGGGTTCACCGGATCTTAAAGCAGCCCAGGAAGTGGCAAACCATCTGGGCACGGTGCATCACGAAATTCACTTCACTGTACAGGAAGGTCTGGATGCCATCCGCGACGTGATTTACCACATCGAAACTTATGATGTGACCACAATTCGCGCTTCAACACCGATGTATTTAATGTCGCGTAAGATCAAGGCGATGGGCATTAAAATGGTGCTGTCCGGTGAAGGTTCTGATGAAGTGTTTGGCGGTTATCTTTACTTCCATAAAGCGCCCAACGCTAAAGAACTGCATGAAGAGACGGTGCGTAAACTGCTGGCCCTGCATATGTATGACTGCGCGCGCGCCAACAAAGCGATGTCAGCCTGGGGCGTGGAAGCACGCGTTCCGTTCCTCGACAAAAAATTCCTTGATGTGGCGATGCGCATTAACCCGCAGGATAAAATGTGCGGTAACGGCAAAATGGAAAAACACATCCTGCGTGAATGTTTTGAGTCATACCTGCCCGCAAGCGTGGCCTGGCGGCAGAAAGAGCAGTTCTCCGATGGCGTCGGTTACAGTTGGATCGACACCCTGAAAGAAGTGGCGGCGCAGCAGGTTTCTGATCAGCAACTGGAAACTGCCCGCTTCCGCTTCCCGTACAACACGCCAACCTCAAAAGAAGCGTATCTGTACCGGGAGATCTTTGAAGAACTGTTCCCGCTTCCGAGCGCCGCTGAGTGCGTGCCTGGCGGTCCTTCCGTCGCGTGTTCTTCCGCTAAAGCGATCGAATGGGATGAAGCGTTCAAGAAAATGGACGATCCATCTGGTCGTGCGGTTGGTGTTCACCAGTCGGCATATAAGTAAGAAATGCGAAACAGCCCCGGTGAAATCCGGGGCTGTTTCAGTTATTGAGGTGCTTGTTGATTCTGATATGCAGTAAGGAAATGTTCCGGGTTTGCCACATCACTGTTTGACAACTCATCACTGTAGGCCAGTATTTCATAGATTAATTTCCCACCACTATTGTTGAATTCCGAATTTCATCCTGTACGACAAAAGAATGGCTGTAGGGTGGGGAAAAAACACAAAGTAAACAATAATTGACGAATATAGCGCCACGCTGTTCGCAACCTAACCAAACAGTCACTTTCGAGCAATTTTCCTTGAAAAAGAGGTTGACGCTGCAAGGCTCTATACGCATAATGCGCCCCGCAACGCCGATAAGGTATCGCGAAAAAAAAGATGGCTACGTAGCTCAGTTGGTTAGAGCACATCACTCATAATGATGGGGTCACAGGTTCGAATCCCGTCGTAGCCACCATCTTTTTTGCGGGAGTGGCGAAATTGGTAGACGCACCAGATTTAGGTTCTGGCGCCGCAAGGTGTGCGAGTTCAAGTCTCGCCTCCCGCACCATTCACCAGAAAGCGTTGTACGGATGGGGTATCGCCAAGCGGTAAGGCACCGGTTTTTGATACCGGCATTCCCTGGTTCGAATCCAGGTACCCCAGCCATCTTCTTCGAGTAAGCGGTTCACCGCCCGGTTATTGGGGTATCGCCAAGCGGTAAGGCACCGGTTTTTGATACCGGCATTCCCTGGTTCGAATCCAGGTACCCCAGCCATC
>NZ_JAVUPQ010000075.1:0-17866 GCF_032029835.1 Escherichia sp. AM3
AGAAGCTTATTAAATTCATTCAAATCCAATTTGTAAATATTTTTGGCAACATAAGCCTCAATTTTCAACTCAGCATCACAACATCCCTCTATGCAAGAAATCACAAGTTGTTTTAATTCAGAATGTTGTAATAATATTTTTTCAGACGGTATTGCAGTTTTTCGTAAGGCTGACAATGATACATGACCAGTAGCTAAAAAGCTTCTTAATTGAAATTCAAAACAAAGGGAGTTTATAATACCAAGCAAACTAAAGAGCGAATCTTGCGAACCACTTTTATAATAGACCACCCCTAATGAATTCCCTGCCAAAGAGTTAGGAGGTATTATCGTTGCAATCATTCGCCTTTTTTGACTCGGGCGTGAAATGTCACGCCATGCAATCCTTACGAAATTAGAATTGGATAGAACCTTATCAATTTTTTTCGTTATTCTTAAGCTCTTCTCATTATGAAAATTATACCTCCCAATCATTTTTCCTTTAATGAATAATAATCCGCCGCCACTTTTTTGTGTCCAGTCACTACTACCAGTTTCATCTATTTCTCTTCCTGCCCATATCTCTCCATTTTTTTCCAGACTACCCCATGTTGGGTATCCCTCTTGCAGCTTTCTTAACAAATGAACGGCATGAACACCTTGAGATACCGGAATGCTAAGATATTGAGAATCTATACTAGACAAATCAAAAAAACCTAGTGATTTAATATTTAAGTTTTTATCATACACACTAAGTTGAATATTATCATTAAGGGATTCACCTTTATTAAAAATAAAAGAACATGAAGAAACATCAGCACCGCCGAATAATTTAGCCTCAGCTGGATAATAATTTATGCAATCAATCCTCCCTGAATTAAAAAACTTTTCACGTAATATGTACGATTGTTCATCTGCGAAAAAAGATGCAGGCATAACTATAGCTACCAATCCATTTTTATTACATATTTCTAAGCTAAGTTCTGCACCAACACGTGAAAGATTAGTCCCCCACCCAGCAAATTTACGCTTCGGCTGAGAATATGGCAATACTCTTGACAAATAATCATCAAACTCACGAAGAGAGTCTATATACATCGATTTCATAGATGGTTCAAAAAAATCGAGCTCTCTAGAATCTGGTTTTATATTCTCCCAAGGCGGATTGGTTATAACACAATCAAAATAATCAACATATTTTTTAAATTCATAAAAAACATCACTATTTTTTATAGTAATGTTAATATTTGCACCTGCTAACTTAAGTTCAGACAACGCATTTTTAGCATAAGTGAGGCCTGTATTTTCTATATCGAACAGATAAACATTCCACTCTACATCTGGAAAACCATTTATCATCCATTGTTTAATAAGCAATGTAATAAGTCGACCATCCCCTGAAAATGGATCTGCGACATTATAACTTTTTTTATCACAGGAATTTATCAATGGTAATAACTTCTCTATCATCAAAAGAGCTATTTTTGGATCTGTATAGTATTTACCTGTCGCTTTTTTAGTGAATTTTGTTGTCTCGTCCAAGGACAGTGAATTAATTAAATGGATATGTTTCATGTAAAATATCTCTTCCATTAATAATATGGATTATATCATTTAACTTGTGAACACTCAACAATAACTGTACATAAAAACAGTCATTAAAGATTTCCCCTAGAGTGAGCATCGCTATAAAAATTTAAATTAATTTTATCCTGCTCCGAAAGAAACAGTTATCATTTATTCCATAAAGAATAACTTGCTTTATAATCACTTTAAATATCGATATCAATTTTAATACTATGGTTACTTACCATATCAATAAATAGCTTAACCCGTTATCTCGATACCCCTTAAGAACCCCTTCCGCAACTGCAACATAATCTACGCTCATCCACATGCCTGGTGCGTATTACCGTGAAGGAGATCGGTGAGTAACATCGATGGAGATCGGTTCGTGTCACTTTCACAGAACCGTTTTTAAATTACCTTCACTGATCTCCTTCGGTCAACGGAGATTGTATTTTCCGCATTGATTCTCCTTTAAGTTCGATCTTGATACTGCCATGAACCAGTCGATCTAGGATGGCATCCGCATGTGTGGAGTCTCCGATCATTTTGTACCAGTTTTCCACCGGCAACTGGCTCACTACGATGATTGAGCCTCGTTGGTACATCAGATCCACTATTTCCAGCAGGTCGCTACGCTGTTCTGATGAGAGAGGTTCCAGCCCCCAGTCATCCAGAAGCAGCAGATCGCTATTATTCAGCCTGGTCAAAAGTTTGCTGTATCTTCCATCAGCATGCCCCTGATAGCACTGTTCCATCAGCGCTTTAAGGCGATAATAGTAGACCTTGTATCCCTGTCGGCAGGCATTATGACCAAGTGCACATGCCAGGAACGTTTTACCGCTGCCGGTGGCCCCGGTCAGTAAAATATTTTGTTTCAGGGTTAACCAGTTTCCCTGACTGAGTGAACGGATGAGGGCCCTGTCCAGCCCTCTATTGTTACGATAATCCAGCTTTGATAACTCAGCATTAAGTCTGAACCGTGCATGTTTGATCAGACGCTCTGCCTTCCTGTTTTCACGGCAGGTTAGTTCTTCTGCTGTCAGTAATGACAGGCGTTCTTCGAAGCCCAGCTCCTGGTATGTGCCCGGTTGAGCAAGTTGCTTTTTAAGCGCATCACGGAAGCCGGTGAGTTTAAGTGCGGTCAGTTGTTCGTAAAGATGATTCATCATTGGATCCCGTATCAGTGGTAATACTCACTGCCGCGTACGTTTTCGTGTTCCATCGTGGATAACAGATCTGGTTTTGGATCCTGAACAGGTTGTTTATCCAGACCTTTTTCCAGGATCGATTTAATACCTGACAGACGCCATACCTTTGTTTTCAGAGCTCTTGCACATGCTGCATTAAGTCTGGCTTTACTGTATTTTTTATGAAGGTTCAGGAGTCCAAGGCAGAAGCGATAGCTTTGTTCCGGATGTGGACGAGAGTTCAGTATATGAAGCACATAACTATGAGTTTCACTGCCTATGTGCCCCGCCCATTCCAGAAGACGCTCTGGCGTCCAGGTGGCATGCTGTCGATGAGCTTCAGGCATGTGCTCGTTGCGGGTACTGTAGCCATAAGTACGCTTGCGCGGGTGCACAGCAACCTCCTGCCCCTGATTGAAGAGTCTTACCAGTTCTCCGGAGATCCATGCTTCCAGTTGCTGGCCTAACAGCGAACATGGAACCGAGTAGTAATGTTTGTCGATTTCCACGTGGTAATCGGCATGAACTCTGACTTTCTTCACCAGGGTGTAACTGTAACTGGCTTCAGGAAGAGGCTTCAGTGCGGGTTTATCAAGCTGGATGAAGAGTTCTGCACGTGAATAACCCAACTTCTGCATTATTTTGTTATTCAGTCTTTCCAGCAACTCCCGAATGCGCTGATTAAGCGATGCAAGGCTGTAGAAGATCTCATGCCTGATTCGGGCCATGATCCAGCGTTCAACAACCTGAACGCCAACTTCAGCTTTGGCTTTATCTTTCGGTTTACGTGGCCGCGCAGGCAAAACTGCGACATTATAATGCTCAAGCATCTGCTGGTAGGTAGGGTTAACGTCAGGATCATACTTACATGCCCTGGATGTGGCGCTTTTCAGATTGTCCGGAACAACAAGTTCAGGAACGCCACCCAACCACTGGAAGCAGCGAACATGACTCATCACCCAGTCTTCAAGCTGCTGAGACCAGGTGGCCTCTGCCCATGTGTAACTTGATGCCCCGAGAACAGCTACGATGACCTGAGCAGTTCTTATTTCTCCGGTCTCAGGGTCGGTAACGCCAACGGTAGGTCCACAGTAATCAACGAAAAGTTTTTCGCCAGCTTTATGTACCTGACGCATTGATGGTGAAGTGGTTTTGAGCCATTCACGGTACATCCGGCAGTAATGGTTATAGCTGTAAAAACCGCCTGGATTACGCTCACAGTATTCTTCCCAGAGTAGCTGCAGCGTCACGCATTTATTACGCAGTTCCCGGTGTACTGTAGCCCAGTCAGGCAGAGAGTGCTTCTTCATCTTAACCTGGGTCTGAAGGAACGCATGTTTTAGTTTTGTATCATCCCATCCTGTAGGTAAGGGCCACTGCTTTATGCCAAGTTGAGCCGCCCGATTAGCATATCTGGATACAACGGAAGGGGAGATTGCAAGACTACGACCAATTTGTCGATGGCTGAGTCCAACACCGTATTTAAGCCTAAGAATTTCTTTAAGTTTTCTCATAGAAATTGGAACTGTTGGCATAGGTATCCTTTACCGGAATGGCAAAAGATACAGATCAACACACCTGTGAAGTTCCAATAACATTGATGGAGATCACTGAATAACAAAATGAGTCAAAAGTGATCTCCATCGATGTTATTCAGCGATCTGTTCAAATGTTATTACCCGATCTCGATGGAAGTTATTGAGTGATCTCCTTTCATGAAAATACGCACCTGGCTTTAACTGTTCCTGATATAAGTTGACAGTTTTCTGTCCGTAAAACGGTTGATGAACTTCATCGGGCGTTTTGTATTTCAATGCCAAATGTGACCGCTCATGGTTATAAATTGCCACGAATTCTTTTACCATTTACCGGCCCTACGTCAGCTCTGCAGGACGCGAGAGTAAAAACTCATTTTCAGGATTCCGTTTATCCACTCAGCCTGCGCATTCTGGTGGCAGTTATAACCATTAGTCATTGAACAGGTTATTGATAAATAATTAAAAAACTCAGTTTTCTGGCTCGCCTGCTCAAGCTGTTCTTCAAGTTCCCTGATTCTTTGCTCGGGTGTCAGCGGGACAGTCGCCAGAGCCACAGGCAGTCTCCTCTTTACCTGGTCAGGAAGTCCGGGGCTCCAGTCAAGCCGGCCATATTTACGCAACCAGACAAGAACGGTGGAGCGCCCCTGAATGCCATAACTGCAGCCGGCCTGTTTATAAGTCATCTCGCCTTTTTCAACCTTCTCAACAACGGCTATTTTAAAGGATAGAGGATAATCACGTTGAGTGCGTTTGAACCCAGACATCATCACGTTCTCCGGGTTTAAGTCAGGAACGTGTCATAGCTATTCAGGACGGGTCACCGACACAAAAAAAGTCGCCCTTGAGCGACTCGATTTGCATACGGTATGGTGCGAAGGCCGGACTCAAACATGCGATTTAACCTCATGATTTAAAATTGTTAATAATAAACAACACCATCCTATACCAACACAGATACCAACACGAAAAATCACTGGTTTTCGGCATCGAACCAGGACAATCAGGTCCTGATTGAGATACCGAGCTCTGTTACTCGTCATCTTCCTCGACAGGCTCCATTGCATCAAGTGGTACTCGCACCATCGCGATAGAACCAATCCGGATAAAAGCATCTTCCCCATCTATATCGGTTAACTGATATCGCTTACTTGATGCCGGATAATTGTGTCGATTGGCAACAGTGTACTCTTTCGTACAGCCAGAATGTGGCAGACTGAGGTGGAATAGATAACGTCCGTATGCCCGCTGACCACCTCCGGGCGGGAGAGTGTGGTATCTGACATCATCATTTTTCCTTTCTGTTTATAAATGAAAATGCCAGCCGTGTTCAGGCTGACGTCAGGGAAGTGAAATCGGGTGAGTGATCTTCACTGGTTCTGGTACAAAAGTTACTGTTGGCGCAGGGTACGGATACCCTCCCTGGCCTGTGCGATACAGGGCAACAGTGCTGCCGAATCTGTTTTATCCTCATCGTTGTCGAAGATAATTCCCGATTCGCAGTCGATATTGTCCTGCAGCCACGTAATCAGAATATCCAGCGCTGTTTCCGTGGTTACTGATGTCATGTTGTGAATTTCCGGATTACCAGTCGAAAGTGGGTAAACCCGGCAGATATCCGGCACTGGCATCCAGATGAATGAGACTGACACCATAACACCGGATGAGTGTGACGACCAGACGACGGAACGTTTTTGACAGCCCCAGGCGCTTAAGCCGCAGAACCGGGTATGACCACGTATCGGTACGTAACAGATAACCGGTACCGGTAAAATGAATCCATTCTGATTCACCGAAGTCACTGGTCTGGTGTGACAGCGAGTACAGCCAGGCGTTGTCCGTTTCCGTGATATGTGCGGTACTGCAGCGTATGCCGGTAAGGGCAACAAATGGTGGCGTGCAGTCTGCTGAGGTCCGGTCAGATTCATCAACAACACGAAGGGAGTAGCCGTTATCGCAGACCATGTTAATCAGTTCAGCGAGATTAACACCATCAATGTCAACGACAATGCGCCCCATGTTCAGCGCCTGCACGTTAACGCTGTCGGCTTCCAGCGTCAGGGCCAGTTTCATCGTTTCGCCTCCGGATGCTTCCCCAGGGTAATGTTATTTACCGTTCTGTAATTGTCGCGGATCATCAGGCCTGTTGCCCGGCGAGCCCGGAGGATATCGATGCTGTTTATTAACTGAGAGTGGGTACAGGCGCTGAATCCCGGCAGGTCGGTACGTACCAGTGCGTATTTTTCCACGAGAAAGTTCACTGCATCACACAGTGAAATGCCTGCCTCAATATGCTGCTCAATCACACGTTCATCAGCGAACGGTGTGTCATTCAGCGTAAGGCCGTAGTGCTGGTCCAGCAGTCGGGTGAGCAGTGTCTGCCAGATGGTGACGGGAGACGGGCAGCACGATACCTCCCGTACATGCGTGTCGGGTAATGTTTTCATACTGAAGATTTTCCTGATATGCAGAGATAAAAAATGGGACAGTGGCGTGGTGAAAACACCAGGCCGGAGCAGAAGGTTATTCCGGTGGTTTACTTTTTCGTTTCAGGTGTCGGATAAACAGCCAGATAAACGTAACCACAGGAGCCGAGGGTGTCGGCTTCACAGGTCAGCCCCTTCGCATACAGTGTCACGGTATGCTGATGGCGGGGATTCAGTTCACCACTGGTGAGCATTAATTTCAGTTGTTTCATCAGCAGCGGAAAGGCCTGGTCCAGAGGGTACGCATCCGCATCTCTGAACCGGCCTCTGATACCGGCACGGTCGGCAAGGTAATGCAACCGGTTACCCTCCTGCACCAGACGGGCGCCGAAACAGGGCGTCACTGTGCAGGGTAGTCCCCACCAGGGATGGTCGTCATTGTCATCGGGATGCGTTGTCCCGGAAAGTGTGTCTGACACGATAAAATCCTCACAGAAAATCGGTGAATGATAGTTTAACGATGACGGGTCAGCCGGCGCGCAGACCGGCTTCGGTAAAGGTGTATTCGTTGATGAGCAGGACCTCATCCACAGCGGCGTCTGAGCTCAGCCAGTCGTACTCGTTTTCCGGGTGACGGAACATCAGTTCAGGGTGACGCTCATCAGCCGGACATACGGACCAAAACTGTCCTTACGGCGTTCTGCAAACACGGCCAGCACACCGGGAATATCCTGCACTTCACGACCGGTATACGCTTCAGCACTGCCGTGCCAGCGGTATTTGCCGGTACAGAACGGAAAAAGACGGGATGCCGGATGCTGACGGTGAATACGCATGGCTTCGCCACGGGTGATGATTTTCATAGTGGGATACCTCTGAAGACAGAAGATAAAAGTGAAAACAGGTGTGATGTGGTTGTGACGGGTTAAAGCAGACCATGTTCGGCAAAGGAGAAAACCTGGCTGCCACCGACTATCAGATGGTCCGGCACCCGGATATCCACCAGGCCCAGTGCCTGTACCAGACGTTCCGTGATAAGGCGGTCTGCCTTGCTGGGTGTGACTTCACCGGACGGGTGATTGTGTGCCAGCACCACAGCAGCGGCATTGTGATACAGGGCGCGTTTAATCACTTCCCGGGGATGGACTTCCGTGCGGTTGATGGTGCCGGTGAAGAGGGTTTCACCGGCAATCAGCTGATTCTGGTTGTTCAGATACAGTACCCGGAACTCTTCACGCTCCAGTCCCGCCATGTTCAGAATCAGCCATTCTCGTGCCGCACGGGTGGAGGTGAAGGCCACGCCGGGTTCATGAAGATGGCGGTCCAGGGTTTTCAGGGCCCGTTGAATGAGGCTGCGCTCGCCGGGCGTCATCTCTCCGGGCAGAAAGGAAAGCTGTTGCATTGTACTTCTCTCCATTCAGTCGATGATGCGCATAATGGCGCTGCATTCCGGATGCTGCAGGGCGTAATCCCGCAGCCGGTAATAATGGACCGTCATGGCATAACACTCCGTACGACAGGCATGATGACTGTACGTCATCAGACAGGCAGCAATGCCGGCAGCTTCCGGACTCATTTCAGCGCGGTTACCGTTCATGGCATTGAACAGTACCCATGTTTCGTCATCATCGTCATCCGGTTCGGGTGCCATAAATGCCCCGCCGTTGTTCAGGGTGTACAGATTCCAGATACCACCGCAGTAGTCTTCGCACAGACGGTCCATCCAGCCGAAGACACGGGGCTCCAGGGTCACCCACTGTGGAATGAGGCAAAAGTGCTGCGGCCAGAAGCTGATGCGCTGTTCATCAGGGACGAGGGTGGCAACCAGTTGTTGCAGGTCAGTCTCCGGTGCACAGGCCGAAGAGGTGGTGTTCTGAGACAATGTTTTCATGTATGAAATCCTTGTAATGTGAATAAATGAGAGGGAGTAAAGGTCGGGACCTGGCAACATCACGTTCATCACTGACCGTGATGACCCGGTAATATCAGGGATGAATGATATTCGGCTGAAATTCCGGACAGCCGTACGCGTAACCGTTCCGGTCACAGACGGATGGCCAGATGCCATTGCCTGTATACTCAGTCTGCACAGACTGATTTCTCCGGGACGGTAAAGCAGACGGGTACACCAGGCGCACAGGTCATCATCAGAAATGGAACGACACCCCGGCAGCGCCTCCGGGGCGTCGGGTGATTCTGGTGCCTGAATCACGCCTTCAGGGACATGCTGCATCAGCGCAGGCTCTCCAGCAGCGTTTCTGCCATTACCCACAATGCGCGGTTGAGCTTAATATCGGTGTCGATGTTGTGAATGGCACGGGTGTGGATACGTTTTCCTTTTGCACTGCGGCCGGAAATCCCGCCTTTCAGCATATTCTCCTGGATGGTCTGATAAGTACTCCACAGGTCCTTACCGTAATCCTCCCGGCGTCGTGGCGTCAGAATGTCAGCGGTGGTGACTGGCTGATGTTCGTCACCATAACGGTAAGTCAGTGCCGCCTGTGCCAGCGCCTGGCGTGCCGGTGGCGGCAGGACCAGCGACTGCATGGCATCACGCTTTTCCTCAATCCGGTCAAAAACCCCCACCACTTCGTAAGCCCCTTCGATAACTTTCTCCACCACATTTCCCCGGTGTGGAACACGCACTTCCCCCAGAGACTGACCGCAGACGCAGCCATTCTGGCAGACGAATCTGAAGTAACCCGGCAGCATCTGGTAGCTGGAGGTACCGTCATGAGAGTTGAGCAGAATAATTTCAGGGACATGTTCTCCGTTTATCTCTCCGGCCCGCCGCAGACGCAGCATGTGTTTTGTGTATCCCCGGCGGCCCGGGTCGCGCACGCGGGTCTGGCAGGCGAAGAATGGCTGAAAACCTTCCTGCTGCAGGCTTTCCAGTACGGTGATGGTGGGAATGTACGCATATCGTTTACTGCGGGAAGTATGCCGGTCTTCACCGAAAATACTGGGAACATAGTGCATCAGTTCTTCGTGTGTCAGCGGACGGTCACGGCGTATCTGGTTCGCATAACCAAAACGACTGGCTAGTCGCATAATTTGCTCCTTATCGGTGGTTAAGATTTACTGGTGTAATAAATGAAAAAGCCACGTCTCCCGGAGAAGACGCGGCCTGATGGGTGAAATGAATGACGTTTATTGTCTGAGAAGCCCTTAACTGGCGAGCTGAGTATTAAGCTGTGTTCCGGCATCACCAGCGCAACTGACCTTCAGCATTACGGATAACCAGCCGGGAATATGTTCCCTGGTCATCTTCAGTAAACACATTGCGGTAAGCTGTTTTGACGGCAACAGCCTGTTCGCGTGAGAAAGGGCCTTCGGGCAATAAACGTGATGTACAACCCGGCATATCTGTTGCTCCCTGAAAGTAAAAAGCCCCGGTCATGATGACCGGGGCCTGAAGGAGAGTGACCTGATTATCAGAAAGTCACATTCAGCGTGGCCTGACCGTTATAACCTTCAGCGCTGCTGCCGCTGACACTGTGGGCATAACCGGCCTGAACGCCCAGGGTGATATTTTCCCGGACACGGGCTTCCAGTCCGGCCTGCAGGTCCAGTGACGTGCCATTCCGGGACGGTGAGAACGTCATGTTACTGCCGGCGGCGGCTGTCCCCATGCTCATGTCACCCCGGGAACTGAAGGTGCGGATAACAGAAGGCTGTACCCACCAGTTCACCGGCAGTTCACGCACACGGTGTTTTGCACTGTCGCGCAGGGTGTCACGGGATGAGGTGCCTTCACCAAAGCTCATATCGTTGTGGCTGCCCAGACGGAAACCGGCACGCACATGTTGTGCACTGCCATGCCCGAACTTCACATAACCGGCGTTATCCTGGCCGTCATCCAGGGAAAGTCCCTGCCAGGTATACTGCAGTTGTGGCTCCAGCATCAGGTTGTCAGTGATACTGAAGGGCAGACCGGTTTCCAGTGAGCCCAGCCAGCCCCAGCCCCGGGCGCGGAAGTCGTTATTGTCCGATGACGCTTTCATGCTGTGGCGGGTTCCCTGTGCCACAATGTCAGCCCACAGGCCGGAGGACGTGTGTGTCAGATTCAGGTATCCGCCCAGGCTGCCGGCATCATCCCGGACCGTGCCGGCGCGGGAACCGTCATCATCCTTAACATCAACGGAAGAATGGCCTGCGGCACCATGCACCCCTGTCGTCAGAGACATACCGGCAACCTCTGTTCTGAGCAGGTCACCCTCCAGACGGACGAAGCCATAGCTGCCGCTGCTTTCCGGCGTGGCTCCACGGGCAATACCGCCGTTGTTATCGTGACCGAGATGACCGCCCTGAATGCTGAGACGGACGCTGTTATTTTCACCGTTTACACCGGTCTGATGGCTGCGGGAGCCTGCCAGAATCCGGTCATAGTCCATTGCCTGTGTCAGCATGGATGTATACAGGGGGACTTCAGCACGATAAGCATTTTCACTGCGCAGGTACCAGTCTTCATCGCTGTCACGGTTCAGGGTGTAGTTAAAGGCGCCGGCCTGAAGCGGGCGACTCAGGGCAAACGCACCTTCTTCTGTGGTGGCGCCATTCTGTGCATCCACAACCCGGATACCCTGTCCGGTGGTTGCCACCCCGAGGTTACTGTTTCCGACATTTGTAAACGCAAGCCAGGTTTTGCCGGTTGCCTGACCACCATTAATCACCAGCTGGTCAGAGGTATTGCTGCCATCAAGGCGAACACGCATATTGATAGTGCCACCCTGACCGGTGAGGTTACTGGTGGTCAGTTTATGGAACGTTACCGGGGAGTCGCCTTTTGCAACAGCACGGCTCAGCGCGGCATCCGGTGTCGTCTGATTATCAAAGCGAATCTCCCCTGCGTTAACAATATCGCCGGTACTGACCACATCGCCATTCAGTACCATGCTGGCACCTTTACTGAGCTGTGTTCTGCCACTCAGACTTCCCCCGGCAGCCAGCGTCAGTGTTCCACGATGTCCGACAGTGGTGTTGCTGGCCAGTCCTCCGGCATTAACCGTAAAGCTGCCGCCATTTTCCAGCAGCAGTCCGCTGGCCTGACCGGATGTGCCATCAATACTGAACTTACCGCTGGCATTGGTCCCCTCAACAGTGGCACCACTGTCTGCAATCAGGGCACTACCGGATGTCATGGTGACATCTGTTGCCTTACCACCGGCAGACACTGCCAGGGTTCCGCCGTCATCCACCCGTGTTTTCCAGGCTGAATGGCCCTCCAGTACATCCAGGCGACCACCGGACTCCAGAACAACACCGTCAGCATTACCGTTTTCCACAGTGAAATTGCCCAGACGGTTGCTGCCGGTGACGGTTGCCGCCGTACTGGTGACCAGTGCGCCTCCCTGCTTCAGGGTGACATTCGTGGCTGTACCACCGGCGTTCACCTGCAGTTTGCCTTTCTGGTTAACGGTGGTGAAATCCGCCAGACCACCTTCCTTGACAATCTGCCAGCCGTCACTGTTTACAACCGTGTCAGAGGCTGTGCCTCCGTTGTGCACATACTGGTAACCGCCATTCAGTGTGGTATCCAGCGCATGCCCGTGTACCGTCTGGTCGCCGCCGGCATAAACCACAGTGGTATTTGCTGTTCCTTCAGCAGCCACAATCTGACGACCATTTTCATTGATAGTGGTACGTACGGCATTTCCGCGAACAAACTGCCCGGTATCACCATTTTCTGCATCCGGTCCCCCTTCCGCGCCGGTATTCACAACCGTGTCGGTTGCCATTGCGCCGGATTTGACGGCCTGCCAGCCCTTCTCATTAATGACGGTACCCGTTGCAATCCCGCCTTCATGTACCCACTGCTCACCGCCGTTCAGAGTGGTGTTCACTGCCTGCCCCTGAAGGCTCTGTCCGCCTCCGGCACTGATAACCGTGTCTGAAACGCTTCCTCCGGCATTCACTCTCTGAAGACCACCACCGGTGACAGTAGTGTTGTTGGCGATACCGCCATTTTGTATCCATTGTCCGCCGGTATTGGCCTCGTTATCCGGCCCATACTCCAGACCGGTACTGATGGTCATTCCGTTGGCCGTACCGAAGACAATCTGGTTGTCATGATTTGTCAGTGTTCCGCCGCTCACGGTTTCTCCCGCCTGTACGACCGTGTCAGCAGCCAGTACCGGGACTGACGTGACAGCAGCAAGAGACAGCGCAACCGCCACACCGGTGCGTTTTCCCCGTGAGCGCGCCAGTTCGGAAGCCACCACCAGGGTGCCCGTAATGTGATTCCATACCAGCCTGTAGCTGGTGTTCAGATGTCGTTTCATCAGCTTTTCCTTACAGAGGGTGAATAAAAAAGCCGGTACCCACAAATGTGGATACCGGCAGGTACAAAACAGCATGGTCAGATAAAGTGGTTTTTCCCGGGCATAAATGCTTCCCCTCTCTCATCCGCCAGAGAAGTATCAGTCCGTTGTGTGCAATTCCGTTCTGCATGATGAAGAGATTCAGCTGCCTTTTCGCAGACCATTAACCACTATAAACGATCGATAGTAACGATCGATACCTGTTTTATCGATCGTTTTATTCTATTGATTACAAGGCGGTCACGCAAGAGAAACAGGAGGAGCATGAGGTGTTTGTGTCATGTTTTCAGTTGGTTAACGCAATGTAATCAGGCATTTCCCCTGGCAGACTGTTCAGAAGAAAATCCAGTTCCATACAGCGCGGGCAACAGAGACCACCGAGTCACGGACGGCACGCAGAACCGTGCGTGCAACAGAGGCAATACAGACGCTCTCCGCCGTGTCAAATATCCGGTCCACCGCACCGGTAAACTGTTCACGGGCCTGAGACCGGACAGATTCCGTGCGCAGCTCGTCCTGCAGGCGGGTCATCAGGGGACTGGCGGCATGGTCGGGAAGCGCTGTCATGAGCGCACTGACCAGCGTATCCAGTTCCCAGCCGGTGCAGGCCGATACGGCCACAACCGGATGTACGGGCCGGAACAGCCGGAATACCGCATCTGTTTTCTCACGAATGTTCTGTGCCTGTGCGGGAGAAGGCTGAATGCCGGCCATATCCCATTCATGGCAGGGCTCCGTTTTGTCGGCCTGCGTCACCACAAACAGCACCTGCTGATGTCCCCGGTGCAGTATGTGTCGCCAGAAATACTCATCCACAGACAGGGCACGGTCATCGGCTTTAATCAGCCACAGTACCAGGTCAAGTTCAGGCAGAATGTCACGGTACAGGGCTTCATACTCTGCATCCCTGTCCCGGCTCTCGCCCACCCCGGGCAGGTCAGTGATAATCATGCTGTGACCGTGGCCACTCAGACGGAAGCGCCGCACTTCCCGGGTGCCGGCGTGAACATCACTGACCGGGGTGACCTCCCCCTGAAACAGTGCATTACAGAGTGAGGATTTACCGGCCCCGCTTTTACCCATAATGCCAATCACGGGTTCGTGACTGGTGAGTTTGCGCAGATGTTCCAGGATGTGACGGGAAAGTGAGTAAGGCAGGGAGGAGAGCGGTTTTTCAATTGCCTCAATGGCATCAGACGGATTCATACATGTATTCCCGGTGAAAAAAGACAAAACCCCCGCACACCGGAAAGGTGGCGGGGGACTCACGGAGATAATATATGTCTGAAATTATCTGGAATGTCGGTACCTTTTATACTCTTCAACAATCAGGTCATGCAGCATTTCGCCGGTACTGAGTCTTCTGACCCTCGATAATTCTTTGAGCTGCGCCCTGGTTTCTGCGTCAAGAAAAAACTGTACATTGACTTTATCTTCCTGCATTTTTTTGTACTTGCGCTGCGCCTTGGCCTTATTGAAACTGTTTCTGAAATTTTTTATATCGTCAGGTGAGGTGAGTGGACAGGTAACCCATATGTCAAATGAAAGGTGAATTGCGTGGTAAATATCAGCAGAACCAGGAAAACTGGCCAGTTTTTCCAGTGCAATATTTTTTCCCTTCAAATAATTCCATGTCCATATGCATTCATGTTCGTTCTCCGGGAGGAGGTAACTGAAAGGACTCTTTGATTTAAATGCCCGTATCCATCTGTCTTTGGTCTGGATTATCCACTCATCCCGCAAATTCTTATCAGAAAGAATATCGAGAACTCTGAGTATTTGTCTGAACTGTGTCGATGAGTCCGACGGGAAGGCATTCCCTTCTAAATACTCTTCTTTAAGATACAGTTTATTCTTTTGAAGCAAGTCTGCGCTTATTTTTGTCCTGTTATTCTGGATAAACTGCATCAACAGATACCAGGAAAATAAGCATGCGCGTTCACTGCCCGCGATCCAGGATATTTTTTCCAGGGGCACCAGGGAGGCCAGTGCCTTCAGACGCATACCAGAAATGATTTGTTCAAGTTCAAAATCTGAAAGTGTGATGTTCAGATTTTCTCTGTTTTTTTTTATGTAAGCGATAAAACGTTCCGGGGGATCATAAACATTAAGGGGCAGTACGGAGATATTACGCTCTCCAAGATAATAAGAGTAATACGCATTTGTTCTTTCATTCATAACCTTATCCGACAAAATTTTCTGAACCATCCTCTTTCTCCGGCTGCTTAAAAATTAAACATAATAAGGTGATAATAATATGATAAAAAGAAGTTTATAACGGTATATTAAGATGGTCAATAAAAAGGCAATCTGCGCGCTGTATAGTCATTCTGACAGGAAATGCAGGAGGAAGGGAAGGTAACCGGCTTCGTTATGCTGACAGGAATACCTGTTATCATGGAAGTGCACTCATGTGGCCGACGTAGCTTAAGAGGATGGAAGAGTGGAGACTGCAGACAGGGGGTATTGAAAGGTAAACATGTTTCGCCCGCCAGCTGCACCGGGGGCCAGCATCACTTTTTTTACGTTGTAACCCGGTATGCATTCCGGCTTTGATGATTACAGTCAGAGGGCAGCAGACTGACGTTATTTAACCGGACAGAAAAATTATGGACACTGAAATATCGTCTGTTAATACCTCGTTTGTCGGTGTGGTATTCCCTGTATTACCGGCGTCACCGATAAAGAGAGTTATAAACGCCAGAAAGGTACCTCCTTTATGCCGGGGAACACTTACGGAAAATGAAGTCTGAAAAGGAGCACAATGAAAAGAGGCGTGTCCCGTAAATATAACGAATCATCGCAGGATATACATTATCAGGTGATACCAGAGGGCATTAAACTGTCGCCACGGATAAGAATATACAACATTTCTGATAACAAAAAATCATAACGTGTTTCAGATATGTTCCGGTATCAGTCTGACGGATATTATTTCCCGGTAAAACAAACCGGCTACTGTAACGGTTAACTGTATCTGCATAAATTATTTATGATGAAAGAACAGTATTACGGATTCAAATATCATCCTGTTTGCATTCAGGCGGACATTCCCGGATGCCGGAAAGAATATCCTGCAGGCTGAGTGAGTCTCTTCCACAGTGCCGGGATCGCTGTCGCCACGTACATATTGTCACCAGGATGGGTATGTACCGCAGCATGCCATTTCTGGTGAATAACCGCACCTGCACATTCAGTCTGCTGAGAACCTGGCGTGCATCGGGCTGTAAAGAACATCCCTGTCCGTGGCTCCTCTGGTGGTGTTGCCTGCTCAGCAATGACAGGATGCCCTTAAGACGCCCGTCATGGCTCAGTATGATGACGACGAACACGCTCTGCAGGTGAGCATGGGGGCCGGGAGCATCATCATTTCCGTATTTTGTCACACCTTCCGGAAGCAACCGGCATCAGTTGCGGCTATCGTCAACCGTTGTGCGGTATGCCAGGAGCACGTACTGATCCATCAGATCCGTCAGTGCTGCGCTCTGCCTCTGACGGTTGATGATCCATTCCTCCAGCTCTTTTTCTGATTTCCGTTTCAGGTTCTCTTTCCAGTCTTCAAGGCTGTTTCCGGTCATTAAATCAAGCCAGCAAAGCCAGACCAGTTTGAGGCGCAACTCCGTGCCACCAAACTGACGGAAGAGGCTGATCAGTTTATTTGCCAGAGAACGCTGCCTCAGACGTTCACATTCAGACAGGAGAATGCCTTCCAGCATCGGATGATGAACCAGCAGATGTTCACTGGTGCATAAATTCACTATCAGATCATCATCCAGGGGCGGCGTGGCCCGTTTGTCAGGGCCATAAATCAGCCGGTGCAGGCTCTGGGGTACGATGGCAATCTCCGGTTTTTCACCATTGAATGACACCCAACCGGGCGTCAGATTATGGAAGTAGTAGATATTCGGATGACACACGCCCCAGGATACGGCGTGCCGGGTGAAGCCGGTCAGCCATTTCTGGTAGCTTTCGTGGAGCCATTCGTAGCGGGTCTGATACTGTTGTTTCATTTTCATATTCCTCACGGGGATATAACAGGCAGCAGAATGCCGCCGGCAGGCCGGGGATTACGTCTGCTGCGGGTGAACGGATAACGGTCAGAAATTACGGGCGGGGCTGTGCAATACGCGCCTGTAGCCAGGCTTCCACTTCACTTTTCAGCCAGCGGGAGCTGCGGCCCAGCTTGATGGGAGCCGGAAAGGCCCCATCCCTGATGAGCCTGTAAAACCACTTATCTGTCAGGCCGGTCAGTTGAGTGATAAATGCCATGTCGACCATCTGGTCATCCATCAGTGAAACTGGGGTAGCCATGAGAATGTTCCTCCGGATGTTGTTAAACCAGCCGGTGTGGTCATGAAAACAGCGCGCCACCTTCACCGGCATAACAACCGGGGAGAAACGTAAAAAATAATCGGGAATGTGACCGCCAGGAGATAAACGGGGAGGTTGCGGTGGCTGAGCCGTACCGGTATACCGGGTGGTTGTTGCGAAAAGATGCTTCCGCACGCACGCGCGATAAAGAGGGGATAGTTTTCGTGAGGACAGGGAGAGAAGCAGGCGTTCTGATAATTGCAGAGTTGTTTTCGGAGGTGGTTACAGTGAGTCAGCCCGTTCCTGGCGAGGAGGAGACTGATATCACCGATGGGATAAGGCTGTCTGATTGGTATTATAAATATAAGAAGTCATCAGAGAGTAACGTAAAGGATTTGCCAGAGTAAGCTAAGAGAGTAAATCTCTCCGGTAACAGAGCGCTGTGAATCGTTCATGTATCAGAGTGCAGATACATGAACGCTGATGCGTAAAATCAGCAGTGACACGCCAGCTCCCCCTGTGCCCATTCCTGTATAAGAC
>NZ_JAVUPQ010000076.1:0-17759 GCF_032029835.1 Escherichia sp. AM3
CTACGCTTATCAGGCCTACGAGTTCAGTGCTCTACGTAGGCCGGATAAGGCGTTCACGCCGCATCCGGCATAAACTACAGCTGGCAGACAGCCGCTGCGAAGGCATTTTTGCACATGGCGTTGGAGGAATGCACGGTTGTTGGCGGGAATGAATCACGGTAGCCGCTGACACAGATCAGCGGCTGGAATTGCCTGATGCGCTACGCTTATCAGGCCTACGAGTTCAGTGCTCTACGTAGGCCGGATAAGGCGTTCACGCCGCATCCGGCATAAACTAAGCTCGCTGTAACCCAGTCGTTCAACGTTTGTAATCGATGGCTTCTGGCTGCTCCAGATATACGGTGGTTTGTGCCGGTTGTGTGCTGGCAATCACCTTGCCGCCACGTACCGAATAACGTACCGGAACCTGACGGCGCAGCGCATCAAACCCATTTTCAGCCGGCAGGATAATCAGGTTGGCGCTGTTTCCGGCGGCAATGCCGTAATCCTGCAAATTCAACGTCCTTGCGCTGTGGTGGGTGATTAAATTCAGGCCATCGTTAATCTGCCCGTAGCCCATCAACTGGCAAACATGCAGCCCCATATGCAGCACTTGCAGCATATTCGCCGTTCCCAGCGGATACCACGGATCGAAGACATCATCGTGACCAAAGCAGACGTTAATGCCGGACTCCAGCATCTCTTTAACACGCGTGATGCCGCGACGTTTTGGATACGTATCGAAACGTCCTTGCAGATGAATATTGACCAGCGGGTTGGCGACAAAGTTAATACCGGACATTTTCAGCAAGCGGAACAGGCGTGAGGTATACGCCCCGTTATAGGAGTGCATTGCCGTGGTGTGGCTGGCGGTGACTCGCGCGCCCATGCCTTCACGGTGCGCCAGGGCAGCAACAGTTTCGACAAAGCGCGACTGCTCGTCATCGATCTCATCACAGTGAACGTCGATCAGACGGTCGTATTTTTGCGCCAGGGCGAAGGTTTTATGCAGCGACTCCACGCCGTATTCACGGGTAAATTCAAAATGCGGAATCGCCCCCACTACATCTGCCCCTAAGCGTAACGCCTCTTCCAGCAACGCTTCACCGTTGGGATACGACAAAATCCCTTCCTGCGGGAAGGCGACGATTTGCAGATCAATCCACGGCGCGACTTCCTGCTTCACTTCCAGCATTGCTTTCAGCGCAGTTAGCGTTGCATCCGAAACATCGACATGGGTACGCACATGCTGAATGCCGTTGGCAATCTGCCATTTCAGCGTTTGCCATGCGCGTTGTTTCACATCGTCATGGGTTAATAACGCTTTGCGCTCGGCCCAGCGTTCAATGCCTTCAAACAGCGTGCCGGACTGATTCCAGTTCGGTTGTCCGGCGGTTTGCGTGGTGTCCAGGTGAATATGTGGCTCCACAAACGGCGGTATAACTAAACCTTGTTCGGCATCCAGGCTGTTTTCAGTTATGGGCATCACGCCGGATTGCGCATCAATGGCGCTGATTTTTCCGTCCTGCAGATGAATCTGCCACAGCCCCTCTTCGCCTGGTAACCGGGCGTTAATAATTGTTTGTAAAGCGTTATTCGACACTGTTAGCCTCCACATGCGTCATTGCTGCTGTCGTTTTACGATTCAAAATCGGGTTAAGGATCAGATAGCTCAGCGCGCCACCTAATACCGCGTTGACCGGAACAATTCCCGGTAACCAGTGGCCTGCAGCAATCCCCAAGGCGACCGCCAGAATCGCCACCCAATTGACACTCATCATACGCGTGGTCGCAAAGTGCTCATAGCGGCGACGGTTCATCAGATAGTCGGCGATGATCACGCCACCCACTGGAGGAATAGCTGCCGAAAGGAAGGTCAACCAGCCGACAAAATTGTTATACAGCCATAATGCGCAGACCGTACCGATAATACCGTTGATTACCGAAAGGGTTTTGCTCGACATCCCGGTAATGTTGGCGAAACCTAAACCCGACGCATAGAGTGCGTTATCGTTGGTGGTCCAGATATTCAGCCCCAGCACCACAATCGCAGGCAGCAGCAGGCCCTGAGCAATCATCACATCAGAGATATCCGCCATGCCCAGTGCCGCAGCGCCCGCTGCACCGAAAATAAACATCAACGAGTTGCCGAGGAAAAAGGCCACCATCGCCACCAGCACCGCCAGTTTGGCATTGCGACCAAACCGGACAAAGTCAGCGGTGAGCGTACCCGCACTGATAAATGACCCCACAACCAGCGCCAGCGCGACATTGAAATCTAACGGTTGTGCGGGAACGACCGCTTTTAATGCGTCCAGGCCGCCCATGCCGTTAACAGCCAGCCACACGGAATAACCGCCCAGGCAGGCGATAGCCGGAACCGCAATCACCGAAAGAACCGTCAGCGCCGAAATGCCAAAAAAGACGGTGACGGTCATCAGTAAACCGGAAACGGCAATCAGCAAATTAATATCCAGCCCGGTTGCCTTACCCACCGGAATGGCAAACATCGCCACACCGACGCCAAACCAGCCAACCTGAGTTCCGCCCAGTAGCAGTGAAGGCAGCCATGAGCCTTTAACACCAAACGAGAAGCGAGCAAGAAGATGAGTGGTCAGGCCGGTTTTTGCGCCAATGTAACCGAGAAATGAAGTGTAAATACCGAGGAGAAGATTACCGATGAGAACTGCGAGGAAGAAATCATGATAGCTAAGACCGGTTCCGAGAGTGCCGCCGGTCCACATACTGGCGGAAAAGAAGGTTAATCCCAGCATGACGAACGTCAATGCCAATACCCCTTTCCGCGCCGACTGCGGGACTGGCCCCTGGCTAAAGTTGTTATCTTGCGACACGAAATTCCCCCTTTTTGCTGTTTGAAACCCAAAAAATCCGCCGCATTCTATTCATCTGAAGATAAAAAGCAATCGTTTTCGTGGGGAAATATATTTTTTATATGAATGAGTGCAAAAAGGTGGGGGAAAAATTATCGGTGTAAAAACAGTGGGTAGGCCTGATAAGACGCGTCAGCGTCGCATCAGGCATCTGAGCATGGTGTCGGATGCGGCGCGAGCGCCTTATCCGACCTACGGTTCAGACCTGTAGGCATGATAAGATGCGTCAGCGTCGCATCAGGCATCGGCGCATGGTGTCGGATGCGACGCGAGCGCCTTATCCGACCTACGGTTCAGGTCCGTAGGCATGATAAGACGCGTCAGCGTCGCATCAGGCATCGGCACACAGTGCCGGATGCACCGCGCGACGCATCCGACAATAACCTACTCTTCCATCGCCTGGCGGATCTGATCCAACGACGTAGGATCATCAATGGTCGTCAGATCTCCAGGATCGCGTCCTTCGCAAATCGCCTGGATCGTGCGGCGCAGCATTTTTCCGGATCGCGTTTTTGGCAATTGCGAGACAAACCAGACGTGCGCCGGGCGGCCAAAGTTGCCAATCTGGCTGTCCACCAGCGCCATAATCGCCTTCTCTTGCGAGTGCGCCACATCACGATCTTCCAGACTGTCGCTCTCTTTCGGAATGACAAACGCCACCGCCACCTGCCCTTTCAGCGCATCTTTCACCCCAACCACCGCCACTTCGGCAACGCCCGGATGGCTGGAGATACTCTCTTCAATCTCGCGCGTCCCCAGCCGATGCCCGGCAACGTTAATTACATCGTCAGTGCGCCCGAGAATAAAGTGATAACCGTCAGCGTCACGGATGCCCCAGTCAAAGGTGGCGTACACCGGGCGGGAAAACAGCGACCAGTAAGTCTTCACAAAGCGGCCGTCGTCGCCCCAGATGGTCTGAATACACCCCGGCGGCAGCGGCCCTTCCACCACCAGCATCCCTTTCTCGTTGACGCCACACGGTTCGCCGGTGACTTCATTAAGCAACTGCACGTTATAGCCATACATCGGCACACCGGGGCTTCCCAGACGCGTCGGCCTGTCGTCCAGACCGCGAGCAATCGCCATAATCGGCCAGCCGGATTCGGTCTGCCAGTAGTTGTCGATGACCGGCACATCCAGCGTATTGCTCACCCAACTGGCGGTCGGCTCGTCCAGCGGTTCTCCAGCCAGATAGAGCACTTCCAGCGACGAGAGATCGTGTTTGCGAATTTCAGCGGTAGGGAATTTTTTCAGCACGCGAATGGCGGTCGGCGCTGAGAACATCCGGCTAACCTGATATTTCTCGACGATTTTCCACCACACGCCGCAGTCCGGCCAGGTTGGCAATCCTTCGTAAACGATAGTCGCCATCCCCGCCAGCAGCGGCGCGTAAACGATATACGAATGCCCCACCACCCAGCCGATATCCGATGCGCAAAAGAACACGCTGCCCGCTTTGCCGCCAAAAATGGTGTCCATCGAGGTCGCCAGCGCCACCGCATATCCGCCGACGTCACGCTGCACGCCTTTAGGTTTGCCGGTCGTGCCGGAAGTGTAGAGAATGCAGGAGGTTTCGTTGGATTCCAGCCACGCCACCGGTACCCGCGCGCCGATGTGTTGATGGCGCAACGACGCGAAATCGACATCCCGCCCGCTGACGCGCGCCATTTTCGCCAGCCCGCGATCCACCAGCAAAACATGGCGTGGCTGGTGCTGCGCCTGACTTATCGCATCGTCGAGCAATTTTTTATAGGGAATGATTTTGCCACCGCGCGCTCCGGCATCAGCCGAGACAATCAGCACCGGTTTAGCGTCATCAATTCGCGCCGCCACGCTGTGCGAGGCAAATCCACCAAACACCACCGAGTGAATAGCGCCAATGCGCGCGCAGGCCAGCAGAGTAATATGCGCTTCGGCAATCATCGGCATATACACCAGCACCCGATCGCCGCGCTGCACACCCAATGAACGCAACATTGAGGCCACCGCGTTCACTTCGTCATGCAGCTGACGAAAGGTAAAGGTGCGCTCTTCTTCTGTTTCCGAAGAGACGGCAATCAGCGCCTGCGCCTCTGGCTGTTTCTCCAGCCAGCGGTCGATGGCGTTGTGGCACAAGTTGGTTCGGCCTTCACAAAACCAACGGGCAAACGGCGGATTGCTGTGATCGAGCGTTTGCGTAAAGGGCGTCTGCCAGTCAATACGCCGGGCCTGCTCGGCCCAGAACTGCTCCGGTTCGTTAATCGAACGCTGATAAAATTCGCTAAAAGACATAATGCTCTCCTGTTGAACTTACGCCTTACCGCCGTTTACTTAAATGACGTACAGGTCGAGATACTCATTGACCGGCATCTGTTCCAGGCGAGCTCTGTCGAGAGAAACCTCCAGAATGCGCTGCTGCTGGCGAGTCGGGAACTGGCGCGCGAGATTGATTTTGAATTTATCGACCAGTTTCGGAATACCATCCTGACGGCGGCGAGCATGACCAATGGGGTACTCCACCACCACTTCTTCAAATCGTGTGCCGTCGGTGAACTCAAGGGTAATGGCATTGGCGATGGCGCGTTTTTCCGGGTCGTGGTAGTCAGCGGTAAATGCCGGATCTTCAAAGCAATTGATCTTCTCGCGCAGGGCGTCAATGCGTTTATCTTGCGCAACGTTGTCCTCGTAATCTGCCGCCGTTAAGCGCCCGAATAGCAGCGGGATCGCCACCATGTACTGAATGCAGTGATCGCGGTCTGCCGGGTTATTGAGCGGCCCTTTTTTGTCGATGATGCGAATACAGGCTTCGTGGGTGCGAATGGTCACTTTTTCGATATCCGCCGCCGTTTTGCCTGCTGCCTGCATCTGTTCATAGAGCGTCATCGCTGCTTCAACTGCCGTCTGGGAGTGGAACTCCGCCGGGAAGGAGATTTTGAACAGCACATTTTCCATAACGTAGGAACCGTACGGGCGCTGGAAGCGGAACGATTCACCTTTAAAGGAGACGTCGTAGAAGCCCCACACCGGCGCAGTCAGGGCTGACGGGTAACCCATTTCGCCCGTTTTCGCCATCAGTGCCAGACGTACCGCGCGGGAAGTGGCATCGCCCGCCGCCCAGGATTTACGCGTGCCGGTGTTCGGCGCATGGCGATAGGTGCGCAGCGACTGACCGTCCACCCACGCCAGCGAAACGGCGTTGAGAATTTCCTCGCGGGTCAGGCCGAGCATTTCGGCGACCACGGCGGTGGAAGCCACTTTCACTAACAGAACGTGGTCGAGGCCGACGCGGTTAAAGGAGTTTTCCAGCGCGATGCAGCCCTGAATTTCATGGGCTTTGATCATTGCGGTCAGCACCTGTTTCATGGTCAACGGCGCTTTGCCGCTGGCGACCGCGTTGCGCGAAAGCCAGTCCGCCGTTGCCAGAATGCCGCCGAGGTTGTCGGAAGGATGGCCCCACTCCGCCGCCAGCCAGGTATCGTTGAAATCGAGCCAGCGGATCATCGCGCCGATGTTAAATGCCGCCTGGACGGGGTCGAGCTGGAACTGAGTTCCGGGGACGCGCACGCCGTTGGGTACGACGGTGCCGGGAACAATTGGCCCCAGCAGTTTTTTACAGGCCGGGTATTCGAGAGCTTCCAGACCGCAGCCGAGCGTGTCGAGCAGGCAGTAATGTGCGGTGTCGTAGGCCACTTTAGAGCTGATTTCGTAGTTCATGACGTAATCGACGATATCAACGATTTCACGATCAAATTCCGGGCGGATGTTGTTGATTTGAGCTGACATTGGGTACGTTTCCTTATTGTTATTCGTAGAGGTTTACTGGCGCTTATCCAGCGCGACAAACGGGCGGTCTTCCGGTCCAACATAATTGGCGGAAGGACGGATAATTTTGTTGTCCTGACGTTGTTCGATAATGTGCGCCGCCCAGCCGGTGACGCGGGCGATAACAAACAGTGGTGTGAACATCTCGGTGGGAACGCCCATCATGTTGTAGGAAACAGCAGAGAACCAGTCGAGATTGGGGAACATCTTTTTGCTCTCCCACATCACCGTTTCCAGGCGATCGGCGATGTTGTACATCTTCAGCGAGCCGCCTTCCTGCGAGAGCTGCTTCGCCACACGTTTAATCACCTGGTGGCGCGGGTCAGCGATGGTGTAAACCGGATGACCAAAACCAATGACCACTTCTTTGTTTTCCACGCGCTTGCGGATATCTGCTTCGGCTTCGTCCGGCGTTTCGTAGCGTTGCTGGATCTCCAGCGACACTTCATTCGCCCCGCCGTGTTTTGGCCCGCGCAGTGCGCCAATCGCGCCAATAATCGCGGAATACATATCAGAGCCGGTGCCCGCAATCACCCGACTGGTAAAGGTGGAGGCGTTAAACTCGTGTTCGGCGTACAGCACCAGCGAGATATGCATCGCCTTTTCCCAGCTTTGCGATGGCTTTTCGCCGTGCAGCAGATGCAGGAAGTGACCGCCGATGGAGTCGTCATCGGTTTCCGGTTGGATGCGTTCGCCGTTGTGGCTGTAGTGATACCAATAAAGGAGAATCGAGCTAAGCGACGCCAGCAGTTTGTCGGCAATATCCCGCGCGCCAGAGACGGTATGCCCCTCTTTTTCTGGCAGCGTGCAGCCGAGCGCGGAAACACCGGTGCGCATAACATCCATCGGGTGCGACGCCGCCGGTAAGGCTTCCAGCACGGTACGCACGTTAGCCGGTAAACCGCGCAGGGCTTTCAGTTTCGTTTTGTAAGCGGCGAGTTCGTCACGGGTCGGCAGTTTGCCGTGGATCAGCAGATGCGCCACTTCTTCAAATTCGCAATGTTTCGCCAGATCAAGAATATCGTAGCCGCGGTAATGCAGGTCATTGCCACTTTTACCCACGGTGCAGAGCGCCGTATTGCCCGCCGGAACGCCAGAAAGTGCCACAGATTTTTTCGGTTTAATGACATGGGTACTGTTTTGCAGGATCGTTGTGTCGCTCATGTTGTCCTCGTCATTGTTATCATTTGTAGGGTCGAGATTGTTGTCGGATGCGACGCTATGCGTCTTATCCGACCTACAGTTCAGTTCACCCCGTAGGCCTGATAAGTCGCGTCAGCGGCGCATCAGGCATCGGTTGTCGGATGCGACGCTATGCGTCTTATCCGACCTACAGTTCAGTGCACCCCGTAGGCCTGATAAGTCATGTCAGCGGCGCATCAGGCATCGGTTGTCGGATGCAACGCCATCCGTCTTATCCGACCTACAGTTCAGTGCACCTCGTAGGCCTGATAAGTCGCGTCAGCGACGCATCAGGCATCGGCTGTCGAATACAATCAACGGGCGTTTTTTATTTCACCTGGCTACGGGCAAACAGGTTGTCGAGCTTCTCTTCGTACTGGTAGTAGTTGATGCTTTCGTACAGCTCGTTGCGGGTCTGCATGGTGTCGATGACGCTTTTCTGCGTGCCTTCCTGGCGCAGGACGTTGTAGACATGTTCAGCGGCGCGGTTCATGGCGCGGAACGCTGAAAGTGGGTACAGCGCCATTGCGACATGGGCGCTGCGTAATTCGTCGGTGGTAAACAGCGGCGTGGCACCAAATTCGGTGATGTTGGCGAGGATCGGCACCTGCACCGCATCGGCAAACTGGCGGTACATGGCGAGTTCGGTAATCGCCTCCGGGAACAACATCTCGGCACCCGCTTCAACATAGGCCTGCGCACGCTCGATCGCCGCATCCAGCCCCTCTACCGCCAGAGCATCGGTGCGCGCCATGATCACAAAATCAGGATCGGTTTTCGCATCCACCGCCGCGCGGATCCGATCCACCATCTCTTCTTTCGAGACGATCGCTTTATTCGGACGATGACCGCAGCGTTTCGCACCAACCTGATCTTCAATATGCAATCCTGCCGCACCGGCTTTAATCATCGATTTCACGGTGCGCGCCACGTTAAAGGCCGAAGAACCAAAACCGATATCCGCATCCACCAGCAGCGGCAGCGAACAAACGTCGGTGATACGGCGAATATCGGTCAGCACGTCATCAAGAGTAGAAATACCGAGATCGGGCAGCCCCAGCGAACCTGCCGCCACGCCACCGCCAGAAAGATAAATTGCCTGATATCCGGCACGCTGCGCCAACAGCGCATGATTAGCGTTGATGGTGCCAACAATCTGCAATGGATTTTCTTTAGTCAGTGCAGCGCGAAACGCTTTACCTAGAGAGTGTAGAGACATAGCCCATCCTTTGTTATCAACTTGTTATTTGCGTTGATAAAGACAAAGCAAGGGGTGTGCCACAATTGCCTTAATAAAATTAAATGTTTAATTTCAATTTGTTAGAGATAAAGTCATGAACTAATCCGCAAATATGCGTTTCAGTTAACGTTTCAGGCAATGTTTCACCGCGTTTCATTGCAACAATTATGAAACAAGACTAAACCCAATATTCGGTTTCTTAACTTTGCGGTGCGCTATGGCACATCCACCACGGCTTAATGACGACAAACCGGTTATCTGGACGGTATCTGTAACGCGCCTGTTCGAGCTGTTTCGCGATATCAGCCTCGAGTTTGATCACCTGGCGAACATTACCCCTATCCAGCTTGGCTTTGAAAAAGCGGTGACCTACATCCACAAGAAACTGGCAAACGAACGCTGTGACGCCATCATCGCCGCTGGATCTAACGGCGCGTACCTGAAAAGCCGCCTGTCAGTGCCAGTTATTTTGATTAAACCGAGCGGCTACGATGTGTTACAGGCACTGGCAAAAGCCGGAAAACTCACCTCTTCTATCGGCGTTGTCACTTATCAGGAAACTATTCCGGCACTGGTGGCGTTTCAAAAAACCTTTAATTTGCGCCTCGATCAACGTAGCTACATTACCGAAGAAGACGCACGCGGGCAGATTAACGAGCTAAAAGCTAACGGCACCGAAGCGGTGGTCGGCGCGGGGCTGATTACCGATCTGGCAGAAGAAGCCGGAATGACCGGAATTTTTATCTATTCCGCCGCCACCGTGCGCCAGGCGTTCAGCGATGCGCTGGATATGACGCGCATGTCGTTACGCCATAACACTCACGATGCCACCCGCAACGCCCTGAGAACTCGTTACGTGCTGGGCGATATGCTCGGTCAATCACCACAGATGGAACAAGTACGGCAGACTATTTTGCTGTATGCCCGCTCCAGTGCAGCGGTGTTGATTGAGGGGGAAACGGGGACGGGCAAAGAGCTGGCGGCCCAGGCGATTCATCGGGAATATTTTGCCCGCCACGATGCGCGACAGGGCAAAAAGTCGCATCCGTTTGTTGCAGTCAACTGCGGGGCGATTGCCGAATCGCTGCTGGAAGCAGAACTGTTTGGCTATGAGGAAGGGGCGTTTACCGGCTCGCGACGCGGCGGTCGCGCCGGGCTGTTTGAAATCGCCCACGGAGGTACGCTGTTTCTCGATGAGATTGGCGAAATGCCGCTGCCGTTGCAGACCCGGCTGCTGCGGGTGCTGGAAGAAAAAGAGGTCACCCGCGTCGGCGGGCATCAGCCTGTTCCGGTGGATGTGCGGGTCATTAGCGCCACTCACTGCAATCTGGAAGAAGATATGCGGCAAGGGCAGTTTCGCCGTGACCTGTTTTATCGGCTGAGTATTTTGCGTCTGCAATTGCCACCACTGCGCGAGCGGGTGGCGGATATTCTGCCACTGGCGGAAAGCTTTTTGAAAGTGTCTCTGGCGGCGCTCTCCGCCCCGTTTTCTGCCGCATTACGCCAGGGATTACAGGCAAGCGAAACCGTGCTGGTGCACTACGACTGGCCGGGCAATATTCGTGAACTGCGCAATATGATGGAGCGACTGGCGCTATTTTTAAGTGTGGAACCGACGCCGGATTTAACGCCGCAATTTTTGCAGCTGCTACTGCCGGAACTGGCGCGCGAGTCGGCGAAAACTCCCGCTCCACGCTTACTGACACCACAACAGGCACTGGAGAAATTTAATGGCGATAAAACAGCAGCGGCGAATTATTTAGGCATCAGCCGGACGACGTTCTGGCGGCGGCTGAAAAACTGAACTGCCGAATGCAGCGCGAACGCTTTATCCGGCATAAATTTCAATAGATGATCACCGATAAACTTACGCATCGGGGATGTTTACATAGGATTCAGAATTACTTCTTCTTATAAATATTTGCCGTGCCGTGGATCTTATTGTCAGTTTGACCGGAGGTCAGTACCAACACATCAGCCCCTTTTTCATCCGCTTTTTTGATCAAATCCTCTTTCGCATCTGCGGTCGACATTTCATTGCTGGTTGAAATATCACCTATTTTTTCATATTGCGATTCGACTTTTTCAAATTCCGCTTTAGTCATCAATTCAGCGGCATAGACATTGGTAACGGCAAACGCTAACGCACCGACTAACATTTTAGAGATTATTTTCATATTACGGCTCCAGAGTTGTTATCACACTATCACCCACCGACATTATTGAGTTGATTAATAATTAGTTCAGTCAGGGCATAAACGCCAGTAACCGGAAATAAGACACTTTGTGATCTCTCTCGCACCCGATTATTTTTGGTAGAAATATGATGCAGTTAGTTCACTTATTTATGGATGAAATCACTATGGATCCTTTGCATGCCGTTTACCTGACCGTAGGACTGTTCGTGATTACTTTTTTTAATCCGGGAGCCAATCTCTTTGTGGTAGTACAAACCAGCCTGGCTTCCGGTCGACGCGCAGGGGTGCTGACCGGGCTGGGCGTGGCGCTGGGCGATGCATTTTATTCCGGGTTGGGTTTGTTTGGTCTTGCAACGCTAATTACGCAGTGTGAGGAGATTTTTTCGCTTATCAGAATCGTCGGCGGCGCTTATCTCTTATGGTTTGCGTGGTGCAGCATGCGCCGCCAGTCAACACCGCAAATGAGCACACTACAACAACCGATTAGCGCCCCCTGGTATGTCTTTTTTCGCCGCGGATTAATTACCGATCTCTCTAACCCGCAAACCGTTTTATTTTTTATCAGTATTTTCTCAGTAACATTAAATGCCGAAACACCAACATGGGCACGTTTAATGGCCTGGGCGGGGATTGTGCTCGCATCAATTATCTGGCGAGTTTTTCTTAGTCAGGCGTTTTCTTTGCCCGCTGTGCGTCGTGCTTATGGGCGTATGCAACGCGTTGCCAGTCGGGTTATTGGTGCAATTATTGGTGTATTCGCGCTACGCCTGATTTACGAAGGGGTGACGCAGCGGTGAGCAGATAATTTACTCTCTACGTAATCAACCTGATTTGCCGAATCACGGCCATCGGCGATGATAGCCCCCGTAATGCGTGGTCCTTATTTCCGATAAGTTTACTTGAGTCTTTAGCTTCCCATTTCAGCCCACTCTCCCCTGTGTGGGCTTTTTTCATTGGTCTGCCCCATCCTGAATAGCCAAACAATGGCAATGTTCCACTTTGCAGGGATGATAATAAGGGGATCTGATTCAGAAGAGTTTTGAAAAGTTGGACCGCCATCGAGGCCTCGAACCCCGTACCATACAACAATCCTGGTTGTCGTCTGCTCTTCCTGATGAGCTAATGGCGGTTTTTGATATGAGCCTTACAGCATATTTTCTGTCAGGCTTGAGTGCGATGCGTAAGATACAGAAAAGACCCCACACAAACATGATGGAATTATGATTTTTTTCATATGAATGTCAACCCACACATTCACAAAACATCCGCATGAGATCATTTTTTATACACCGCATGGCTGCGAAACCACTACTGGTGCTTTTTTAAGCGAAGTGTCGCCGATCACAACAAAATATAGGCGAAAAAAGAGATGGAATGCCTGTTGGCATACAGATATACAGATGAAATGATTACCTGCATTGCGATTCACTCTCAGGTGGAATAACAATTTGCAGGTGGAACCCTTTCTGAACTAAAGAGTGTAGCGGATTTTAACGTGCTTATTTACAGGATAATATCTGTCACCTAATTCCTGCACTCTATTAGATATCCATTCATTTAATCGCGCATCATCTCTGTATGTTTTTACGTCCAGAACAGAGAGCAATAACATCACCAGTGATTCAGGAAAAACAGGGTAGATATTTTTTAAGTGTAATAATAATCCATGCGCAAGCGCCTGCTTAATGGGCGCGTCTGTCTCCGGAATAGACGACATTTCGCGAAGCCATTTTTCCACATGCATACACTCTTTCCCTTTAGGGAAAATTCTCAGCAAAGGCATATGGTGTTCAAGAAGAATACATTTGCAATCTGTTCGCACTGAATCGATAAACTGCACTAATTTCTTAAGCCCGGTAAAGCGTCCAGCCTGCACGTTTGCTTTAATATCAAGAAACGCATCATCCTGGTCATATACCCAAACTGTCCCTTTTTGATTTTCAAGTATGTGAAAAACAAACTTAACCGGGTGATCAGGGTAATCCATCCAGTCATAAAATCCAGGGAAATCATTAAACTGCACATTTATGGTGAGTGCGTTATCGTCTGACCACTCACAGTCTCGTACGGCAGCCATGAGATGAATGAGTTTGTCGTCATCGACTAAATCATCACGACAATCATAAGGATAATCATAATATTGTTTAATCAAAACCTTGAATATATCGACACAGGAAACCAGGGAGCTTTTGATATCCTCTGGTAACTGATTGTTTTTAACCGTATTAAGTATGCTTTGTTGCGTATATGGCATCAAATTATTGTGCGGAGCTTTTAATGATATCATCGCGATCTCTCTTAAATAAAAATAAACGTCGCAGATAATAAAGCTCTGATTAAACCAGGCACTATCAGAAATCGCTCATAACTAACGTGTGAAGTATTGTGTACTGGAGGGCGTTAATTTAACAATTTAAATTTACGTTATAGGTTTTACTGCTACTTTGATATTATTTCGCTCTCCTTAACTAAAAAGTTAAGTGGAGAGCGAAGTTAATATGTTAAACCACAGGGTATTTATTAATTTTTTCAGTCTGTTAGTGTGCGATTATCGATAACAAAACGATATTTCACATCACCGCGCAGCATTCGCTCATAGGCTTCATTAATTTGATCGGCCCGAATCATCTCTATATCAGCCACGATGCCATGTTCGGCGCAAAAATCGAGCATCTCCTGAGTTTCTGGAATGCCGCCAATCATAGAACCGGCTATCGCACGGCGTTTCATGATCAGGTTGAAAACTTCCGGCGATTTATGCGGTGTCGCAGGCGCACCAACCAGCGTCATGGTGCCATCACGCTTCAGCAAGGTGGTAAAATCGTCGAGATTATGTGGCGCAGCTACTGTATTCAAAATGAAATCGAAACTCTTCAGATGAGCCGCCATCTCATCGGCATTGCGTGAGTTAACAACTTCATCGGCCCCCAGGGCTTTTGCCGCTTCGCGTTTTGCCTCAGAAGTGGTAAATGCCACCACATGTGCCCCCATCGCGTGGGCCAGCTTAATCCCCATATGTCCCAGACCGCCGATGCCGACCACGCCCACTTTTTTACCCGGCCCGGCCTGCCAGTGACGTAGCGGCGAATACGTGGTGATCCCTGCACACAACAAAGGAGCCACCGCCGCCAGCTGCTCTTGCGGGTGACGAATACGCAGAACATATCGCTCATGAACGACGATCTGTTGTGAGTAGCCGCCCAGAGTATGGCCCGGTTCGTCCGGCGTCGGCGAGTTATAGGTGCCGGTCATGTGATCACAGTAGTTTTCCAACCCGTCTTCACACTCTTCGCAATGTTTACAACTGTCGACAATGCAGCCGACACCGACCAGATCGCCCGGCGCATATTTTTCTACCTGATCACCAACGGCTACCACACGCCCCACAATTTCATGACCCGGCACGCAGGGGTAAACCGTCCCCGCCCACTCGGAACGGACCTGGTGGAGATCGGAATGGCAAACGCCACAGTAAGCGATTTCGATTTTGACATCATTCGGTCCCGGTTCACGCCGGGTGATATCCATCGGTTCAAGTGGTTGTTTAGCGGAATATGCACCAACAGCTTTGATCTTCATTGTGTTTACTCCTGATTAGCTATGTGTATTTGGCAACGCCTGATATGTCATCGCGGCAAAACGCGTCCATTGAATATAGCCAATATTTAAACCACCCGATCCAGCCCCAACATGCCGCGAGCCTGAATGAAACAGAGCAGCAACGTTCCCCATAAGGCGAGCGCCTGTAAGTGTGATATTTGCTATCTGTAAAAGACTAAAATCGGCAAAACTGATGATCTTTTCACGTAGACAAATAGTTATCTACACAACGTCAATAAGGGCATATTCCTCAAAGATAATGTCCATTTCTGCCGACACACTCATATTCAGATTGCCCCACTCCCTGGGGCTTAAATCTCTTACTATTCACCGTTGCAGGCGTTTCAAATGCGCATCAACCTGCCACACTCCCCCACACCAGTTGCCCTTTATGGAACGTTGCGGTTCTCGGCGAGATACGCGCCACCGCCTCGGCGGAACAGGAGGCGTCCACCAGCACAAAGCTGGCGTCATCCTGCGCTTTTGGCCATACACGCTCGCCTTTTTCATTCAGCGGCAATACATCGCCAGTGGCTAAAAACAGCGAGCGGGAGAGGTTCTGTTCGTTAGGACGAATATAGAGCTGCGCGTACAGATTGGCTTTTTCCAGCATGTCGCCCAGACCATAAGGCGACCAGTGGTCGATAACGCTGTCAGTGCCAGTCATCACTTTTACGCCTTTGTCGTGCAACTGTTTGAGCGGCATATGCAGCGTGCCAATCGGCACCGTCGAGGCGATAGAAATTTGTTGCACCACCATCCGGTTCGCCAGTTCATCTACCTGTTGCTCGTTGAGCGTTGCCAGCGCAAAGGCGTGGCTGATGGTCAGCTTACCTTTCAGTTGCGGCGTTTTCTCTACCGTTTCAACCATATAATTGATGGCTGCCACGCCCGACGGAGTGGTTTCGTGCAGGTGAATATCGACACCTTTGTCGTAGTCCAGCGCAATCTGAAACATGGTATCGAGGGATTTTTCCATCGCGCCATCGACACTGGTCGGGTCCAGCCCGCCGACGTAATGCGCACCCGCCTGCATCGCTTCGCGCATTAAGGGTTCCGATTTCGACAGCAGCAAACCGTGCTGCGGGAAGGCGACGATTTCACACTCAAAGCCCGCCTGACGTCGCGCCAGCACCGCCTGCAAATTTTGCAGATTTTTCAGGCCGGAAACTGGTTCGATATTGCAGTGGCTGCGGGCAATGGTAGTACCTTTCGACTGCAATAAATCGATCAGTTTCTCCGCCCGTTCCTGAGTGTACGGTTGTAACTCCGGCAGCATTTTCTGCTCGAGTTTGATCATGTCCTGGATAGTGGTGCCTGCCGGACGATTGAGCGAGCGCCACGGCCCGCCGTAGAAGGTTTTGTCGAGATGAATATGCATGTCGCGAGTGGTGGGTAGCATCAACTTACCGCCAGCGTCATAGTGCGGCAGCGTGGCGTCCGGATGCTGCTTGTTCTCGCGCAGGGCGACAATTTTGCCGTCCTGAATCTCCACGGTCTGGCGCGCCGTGCGGGTCTGCACCGCCACACCGTTTTCGTAGTCAAAACCGGTTTCCAGCAGCACGTTATCGAGATAGTAATGCGGGTCAGTGATTTTCATGGTGTTGTTCGCTTCGCAGTTTAGGGTGCCAGCTACCGCCGCATGGGCGAGCGGCACAGAGGTACCAAACAGCGCGGCGGCGGTGACCATCTTACCGCTCTGGCTCAGAAATTCACGGCGGCTATTGCTTTCTTTCATCCTACGTCCTTACGTTTTAATAATATGGGTGCCCGTTTCACCGCGCAGCGCCGCAGGCAGGCATTCCGGCGTGGTGATAATCACTTCTTTGCCGCCCTGCTCCAGGAACGTCAGGCTGGCGATGATTTTTGGCAACATGCTGCCGGGAGGAAAATGCCCTTCCTGCATATAGCGAGTCATGGTGGCAATATCCACCCGATCCAGCGCCTGCTGCTGCGGTTTACCAAAGTGGATACAGACTTTTTCGACGCCGGTGGTGATCACCAGAATGTCGGCGTGAATTTCACGGGCCAGCAGCGCGGTAGAGAGATCTTTGTCAATAACCGCGTCCACGCTTTGGTAATCCCCCGCTTCAGTACGCACTACCGGAATTCCACCGCCGCCCGCGCCAATTACGACAAAACCTTGTTGGATCAGCGCCTTAATGGCGGGTGCTTCGACAATACGTTTCGGTTCCGGCGAGGCGACCACGCGGCGATAGCCCCGTCCGGCATCTTCAACAAAACACCAGTCAGGGTTTGCCTTTTGTAGTTCGTCACGCTGGCTTTCACTGAAGAATGCACCAATGGGCTTGGTGGGATGGGCAAAACCTGGATCGTTTTTATCCACTTCCACCTGAGTTACCACGGTGACGGCTTTTTTCTCGCCGTGACGCGCCAGCCGGTTATTCAGCGCCTGTTGGATCAGATAGCCGATGCCGCCCTGCGTATCTGCCACACAGTTCGCCAGCGGCGTTAAGGGCAGCCCTTCGCGCTCGTGGGCAATCTCCGCACGGCGTAAATCCAGCCCGACCTGCGGCCCGTTGCCGTGGGTCAGCACAATGTCGTAATCGGAAGCCAGCATTTCCAGCACCGTATCGGCGACGGCTTTCACCGCCTCCGCCTGATGCTCAATCGACTGGCTGGCGTTATCTTTGATAATGCTGTTGCCACCAATGGCAACGACCACAAGCTCTTTCATGTTGTTATGTCCGCTACAGAGGGTGATGGGGTTATGACCAACGCCAGACTGCCTGATGCGCTACGCTTATCAGGCCTACAATTCTCGCGCCACTCGTAGGCCGGATAAGGCGTTCACGCCGCATCCGGCAATGGTGACAAATGCCTGATGCGCTACGCTTATCAGGCCTA